>JASLDB010000017.1 GCA_030151665.1 Neisseriaceae bacterium | reverse complement strand
AGCAGTGGTCAACTCAACCCCAAACCTTGGTCATTGTCGTATTTATCTGCCCAAAGAGGTCGTGCAGCAGCCTCATACAATGTTTCCCGTGATTATTCAAGCAGAATTGGCTACAAAGGTGAAGAAGACTTGGGTGCAAATCTAAATTCTATTTGGAAGATGGATACAGTAGAACTGCCTTATTCCATCAACTACCAAGCCCCACAAAGCATTACTGTACTCAGTAGCAGTGAAGAGATTATTGTGCCCTTGGAAAAAAAACAATGGCCTGTCACATTAAATACCCGAGTGGTGCCACGACTGGGCACAGAAGCCATGATCGAAGCCTCATTCCCAACACTAGAAGGCATTTGGTTGCCCGGTACAGTCAATTTATTTCGTGATGGTGCTTATATTGGCCAAGCTTTATTTGACAACACTGGCATCGTCAATCCAACATTAAATTTTGGTGAAGACAAACGTGTTCAAGTCACCATATTAAATCAAGACACACAACGCAAGGAATCTGGTAGTCGCCAAATATTCCAACAAAGCCAAACTTACCAAATACAAAACAACCACAACAAGGCCATCAACATCGTCTTGTTAGAAGCAGTGCCCGTGAGCATGCACAAAGACATCAAAGTCAAGCATCAATTTGGCCAAGAAGAAAGTGCCAAAACATGGCAAGGCAATGAAGGCATTTACCAATGGCGCACACCAATACCCGCGCAAGGAAAATGGCAATTGCCCCTTAATTATGAAATCAGCTCACCAAAAGACAGGCAAATTACAGGTTTACCTCGTTAAAAAAGCGGAGAAATCCGCTTTTTTAACCACCATTACTTACCAATGTTTTACAAAGCTTATCTTTGACTTACTTCATATCAGTGCAAATTAACCCCATTTTTATCTGAGCACACCCCAATATAAGATAATTCTTGGCTTTTACCCATTGATAATAATTGCTATCATGTCAGCATATATCCCATTATCACAAGCCATGAATAAAAAACACTTGCCACATGCTTTTCTTTTTGCCGCCATTATCACCACGGTGTTGTACATGGTGTTATCACACGGCACCCATACTGATTTTACACATTGGAAAGCTATCTATTGGTTATCACTGGACAATAGCCAAGTGTTTGCTCGTTTTGCAATTTTATATTATATCACCATGAATTTCAGTTCTTGGCGCTCGCCAAATCAAATTAGTCTTGGCTTTACGGCAACCATGGCTTTGCTGTTTATGGCTTTGTATTTCACTGCCAGAAGCGTGGTGAGTTTACTTGTGGCTATTCCATTTTTTCTCTCATCCCCAGCGCACAGCGAGATTTATTCATGGTGGTCCAACTACTCTCGCTTGATAATGGTTATTTGCACCCAATGGTTGATTCCACTTTTATTACTGACTTTGATTATTCGTTTTGCCAACTATCGCCAAGAATTAAAAGAAGATACGTTTGTTGAAAATACGTTACAAAGCGATGCCAAAACATTTTGGATTGCTACCATTATTTTAGCGGTGGTTTTTTTTAGTGGCTTTGTCAATGTCATCTTAAGCCATACTAACTCATTAAAAGAGTTAATTTTCTATACCAATGGTTTATTTAATCAACACATTATGGGTCAAGCTGATGTTTTTCATGGCTATACCATTTTCTCTTGCACCTCAATCATTGCCTTGATTATTGCCAGTTTCTTTGGTTTAAAAAAATGCTCTACCCATTATTTTGATGCTGCTCCAGCACTCTATAAAATCTTTATTTGCGCTGCCGCCTTGATGTCACTGTGGTTGGCTGT
The DNA here is from genome assembly GCA_030151665.1 of Neisseriaceae bacterium. GTDB lineage: Bacteria > Pseudomonadota > Gammaproteobacteria > Burkholderiales > Neisseriaceae > JASLFS01. Next base: position 937 of record JASLDB010000017.1, on the reverse strand, counting down.
TTTGATTATGGTTTCGAAGATTTTACAATCAAATATGCTTTTGCCCATGGGTTCATCTCAACCGCCCTTTGCTTATTTTCAATTTTTTATTGTTTTGTGGTTAATCAGTGCCCTTGTCATTTATGGTGCATGTCGATTGCTCACTGCCGTATTAAATACTCAGCAAACATACTGCACAAAAAAGACCCTCAAATAGAGGGTCTTAAACGCACTACACGACTTTTTTGTTATTTATTTCACATATTCAAAACGGGCGCGTTTGATATTGCAAAGCAACTCATACGAAATCGTTCCAGCCATGGCTGCAACAGCATTAATCGACACTTGATCTCCCCACAATTCAACATGGCTACCAATGCCTTGTTTATCACGATTTAATTCAATTGTCATCATATCCATGGAAACACGCCCTGCAACACGGCTTAATACGCCATCAATGGCAATCGGGCTATCATTCGATGCCAAACGTGGATAGCCATCTGCATAACCACATGCCATTAAACCAATGCGAGAAGGTTTTTCAGTTTTGAAAATGGATCCATAACCCACCACTTCACCAGCAGCCAATTCACGCACACCAAATACTTGTGTTTCCAATTGCATCACCGGTTTTAAACGAGCATCATCCACACCAAATGGTGACAAACCATATAATGATAAGCCAATGCGACCCCAATCACGGTGGGCTTTGGGGTGTGCTAAAATAGCAGCCGAATTGGCCAAGCTTTCTTCACCTGGCAATTGCGAACAAACGGCATCAAAAGCAGCAATTTGTTCAGCAGTCATGTTACAACCCTCTTCATCTGCTCGAGCAAAATGGGTCATTTTAACGATACCATCTACCCATGGGCTTTGGCTCAAACGCTGATGGGCATTAGCATAATCAGCAGGAAAGAAACCTGCTCGGTGCATACCAGAGTCCATTTTCAACCAAACT
>JASLDB010000015.1 GCA_030151665.1 Neisseriaceae bacterium | reverse complement strand
TTTGGTATTTATAGTAAAGAGCCTAGGCAATTAGCGGGCTTTTATATATTAGATATTGATAGTAAGAATAGAACAGGCATTGTGGCTTTCGTTGCTAACACCCAAATAGCTCACAATATTATTGGCAGAACCTGTGATGCATTTCTTGACTATTGCTTTGAACATTTGAATATTGATAAGGTTTCAGGTCGTATTATTCAGCACAATAAAAAAGCGCTGTATGTCGTCCTGAATACGCCTCGATTTGAATTAGAAAGTATTTTAAAAAAAGACTGCTTATTGGGATCAACCACACGAACTGATGTCTTAATTTGGTCAGCATTTAAATACCCTACGAACCCATGTAATGCCCTCGTTTCAGAACCTCAACAAGATAACGACTCAGCTTTGGACCAACAGCAATCCGTGGATTTCATCAACACAAACTTAGACACAAAAAATACCAAAATAAAGAAAAATAAAAGCCCCAAAAAAAGCAAAAACAAACCAGACAAAAAGAAGTGCGAAAAAGACAAAAAATCAGAAACAAAACAGAAGAAGAGCTAAAAAAATAGCCATCATTGCTGATGGCTATTCATACTAACGTGAATAATTATTTTTTCACGCCATAAATATCAATACTAACGCGGCGATCTGGTTGCAAACAAGCTTTTAATTGCTCAGAAACAGCGCCTTGGCAACCTTGACTAACTGGCTGAGATTTGCCAGCAGTCGCCACAGTCATCGCAGCACTCACACCTTGGCTTGTCAGATAGTCTTTAACCGCTTGGGCGCGTTGCAAACCCAATTGACTATTGTAAGCATCATTACCCAATCGGTCAGTATGACCCACGAGATGGATACGATCAACCTTGACATAAACAGTTGTCAAAGTCGTCGCTAATTTATCCAATTGTGCTTTACCTGCTGGCAACAAATCGCTACTGCTGCCTTTATTGAATGGGAACAAAGCATCTGCAGACAAGTTAATGCGTTCAACTTGTGCAGGCACTGCGGCTACAACAGCAGGTTTACCTTCGACAGCTTGGCAAATGCTGTTTTCTGTTCCCACGGCTTTCCAAAAAATGCTTTGAACGGTTTTGTTTTTATCAAAAAAAACTTTCATTTGGCAACTTTCAATGCCTTGAGCAGTATTAAAATGGAATAAATAATCCCATTCATGTACTTGGAAGCCTTCGCTAAAATGGGGCACACCCACCAAGTGGTACACTTGGTCACGGGTCATGTTTTTTTGTACCAATTTTACTGATGCAGTATTGGGAAATGTACCACGTTTGGTTAAATCTTCTTGTGTCAATTTAGGCCAAACAGGCTTATCACTCATGCCATCACGATTAACGTGACTATTGGTTGAACAAGCAGCCAATGAAGCAGCCAAAGCAATGGTTAAAACGGTTTTTTTCAACATATTCATTTTTAAGTCCTCAATATTTTTCTGTTAGAGCGGTCAAAAGACCGCTCTATTTAATGATTTAACAAAGGTTTACCACTGGTAACCAGCACCTACCGTTGCACCAAAGTGTCCACGGCCATTGCCTGATGCTGCACCTTTAACCACCCATTTACCATTATCAGAAATTGTTGAAACACCAATTGCATAACCAGCTTCGCCACGGTAAGTACTACCGCTGATTGCCATCATGCTCTTGCCTGGCAAGTAAGCTTGTGGCAAACCAGCAACCGCCATGGCAGCAGCGGTACCTGCATCCGCATTTTTCTCAACTTTATTGATGCGACTATCTAAGTTTTGAATATTGCCATTGATATTGCTAACAGCATTGTCCAATTGACCTTTATTCACAGCATCAGAAGCATTCACACCATCTGCAACATTGGTGATCTGTTTGCCACCAGCATTGATACCATCTTTACCAATAGATACATCGCTGTCTTTAAACTTAATGCTGTTCATGTCTGTCAAATCAGGATTCACATCCACTTTAATGGTGTTGCCATCAACGACCATGGTCGTGTTTTTACCATTATCAAAGCTAACTTTATCGTCTTTTTTAATGGTACTAGCATCTTTACCATTATTAGCCAAGATCCAACCAGCATCCGCATTTTGACCGACTTTGTCATTTAGCTCTTTAAGTGCATCATGAACATTATCTTTACCAGTACCACCAAGACCTTCACCATTAATAATGGTTGTCAAATCTTTACCAGCACCAACAATGATGTCATTGATTTGGCTGCCATTCACAGCTTCTTTACTGGTTTGGTTGATTTTGCCATCTGCCAAGTTATCGATAACTGTGCCTTTATCTTTGTCACCACCCAAAGTCACTTTGTTTTTATCTTTACCATCGTATTGAACAGCATTATCAGCCTTTGATTTAACATCATCTATCTTCGATTCAACTTCTTTTAGTTGCCCAAGATTAACAGCATCCGAGTCTTTTTCACCTTTTGCCACATTGGTGATTTGTTTACCACCAGCATTAATGCCTGTATTGGTGATACTAGGACCATTATGAATGCTCAAACCATTACTATTAATAATGGTGTTACCCAATGTCACCGTATCGAATTTAACATTTTTGGCAGTCGCAACTGTGTAAATGGCTTGACCATCAGCACCTAGTGTTTCAGTGACTTCAATATTGTCACCTTCTACAACTTTTGTTTTAGATGCCTTAGCCGTTTTATTGATATTACTAATAGCATCATCAATCGTTTTTGCACCAGTGCCACCAATGTTGTTATTGGTAATTGAACCATCTGGATTTACTGTGGTATTGCCACCAATAATGTTTTTAACACTATCTGCTGCATCCAATACAGCATTGTTCAAATCACCTGCATTAACTGCATTGCTTGCATTGTTTACATTTTTATAATCACCAGCGCTAGCAACATTGGTCAATTTAGTACCATTATTGGTAGTAATGCGACCATCTGCATCTAGCGTAGAATTAGCAGTTGTGCCCGCCAATGTCACACTGTCTTTATTCACAGAACCATCTGCATTTTTGTCATATTTAACAGCAAAGTCATCTGTTTCTTTGGC
>JASLDB010000314.1 GCA_030151665.1 Neisseriaceae bacterium | reverse complement strand
ATTAAAAGAACGCATTGCAGCAACCTTGGCGCAGTATACTTTATTGAAAACCCAGCACGAAGACACTTTGCGAGTGAGTTTTGCTTTTGGCACGGCGCTTTGGAAAAATTTGCATGGCTCATTGCCCGCGGCTTTTTATGATTTATTGCCAATTGAATCCACTCAAGTGATGCCAGCTAATCCTGTTGATGTGTTTGTTCACATCGAAAGTTCTCGTGCCGATTTGTGTTTTGCTTTGGCACAAACCCTGTGTGAAGGCATTGATGATTTAATTGATGTGGTTGATGAACAAGCGGGTTTTCGTTATTTGGATAAGCGAGATTTGACCGGTTTTATTGATGGGACGGAAAATCCATTTGACTTAGAAGAACGTGCGCAAGCCGCATTGCTATCTGATGGCGAGTTTGTTGATGGCAGTTTTGTTTTTGTACAGCGCTATGTTCATCATTTGCAAGACTGGAAAAAACTCAGTGTGACTGAGCAAGAGCAAGTAATGGGTCGCACCAAACTAGAAAGCATTGAGCTAGAAGATGATGCCAAACCTGATAATGCCCATATTGCCCGTGTGACCATTTCGGATGAATCTGGGGAAGAATTGCCTATTTTGCGCCACAGTTTACCTTATGGCAGTGGTACTGGTGACAAAGGTTTGTTTTTCTTGGCATATAGCCAAGATTTGGCAAGAGTAGACACCATGTTGCAAAATATGTTTGGCCAAAATGGGGTTTCTGATCATTTATTAAAATACACCACGCCTGTGAATGGTGCTTATTTCTTTGCACCATCTTGCGAGATGTTAGAAGCATTATTGGATTAAGATAATCAAAGGCCTTTGCTTGGCAAAGGCTTTTTGAGATTGTGAATTAAGTCACCGTTATTTGAGGTGGCTTTTTTTGTTATGATGGCGGATCAGTTAAAATGGATAGCACAAGATAGGAGGCTTAGGTGCATGGATGACGATATTATTAAACAGTTAAAGAAATTGTCTTCACAAGCGAGAATTGAACAAGAGGCAGTAGCTGCTAGGCAGAAGGCAAACCAAAAGCAAGAGGTGTTGAGCTTTCAATCTGCCATGGCAGGGGTGGTGCCGATTAAAGACAATAATCGAAAACCCACCGAATCTTGTAAAGAACCCATTCGCCGTCGTCAAAGTTTATTGGCAAGTGGTGAAAAAAATGATTTGTTCTACATCAGCCAGCACGCCACGGATGATGAGCCACCCAAACAGTTTACTAAGTTTGGTCAAGGAAAAAAAGACATCCAAAAGCTACAATCAGGTAAGTTGCGTGTGGTATCAACTTTGGACTTGCATGGCTATGGTCAAGATGAAGCCCAAGAAACCTTGAATGAGTTTATTGAGTATGTACAAGACAAAGGTGTTTGTGCGCATGTCATTCATGGCAGTGGCTTGGGTTCCAAGGGTTTTAGCCCCATTTTAAAAAATTTGGTTCGCCGTTGGTTAATGGCACATCCGTCTGTTTTAGCGTATTGCGAACCCAATAACAATGATGGCGCCGTGTTGATTTTGATTAAACGGGTTTATCCAAATGATCCATTTGCGGAAGAATACTCGGCTGAATCATGATGTTGTAACGCTAAAATGTTCCTTTTTGTTGTAATGTGTCACTTTTGTTGCAATCTGATGTTGTTATTTTCGTTTGCTCTAGAGTAAAAGAACTATACAAAAAACAAAAGATTATCAATGAACTGAAAGATGTATTGTATTATTTCATTGCCCAAACTTAGAATAGATGCTAGGATTATTTAGCAAATACAGCATGTTGCGATGCAATAATTAATAAATCAGCATATCAATACGCAGCAAATAATACCGCATATGGATACGCTTATTTGTCATTCGCAGTCCTCTACAAAGAATAACTATCTGTTTGCTTACGAATAATTTTGAAAATTTTAGTCGGATTTCTCGAAAAAGATTTTCGTTTTGGAAATTTGCCTTGGCTGAATAGTCAAGTAATGATGAGGTAAAATCATGGCAACACAAATCCCAGATATCGATCCAATTGAAACACAAGAATGGTTAGATGCGATTAGCTCAGCGTTGGAAAATGAAGGTCCTGAGCGAGCTCATTTTCTATTAGAGACCATGGTGCGTTATACCCGTCGTCGAGGCGTTCATTTGCCATTCGATGCGACTACGTCTTACTTGAACACCATTCCAGTGGGCCAAGAAGCACAATCTCCAGGTAACCACGAATTAGAACACCGTATTCGTTCAATTATTCGTTGGAATGCAGCTGCCATGGTTTTGCGTGGTGGTAAAAAAGATTTGGAATTGGGCGGACACATTGCGTCTTTCCAATCGGCAGCAACACTTTATGATGTGGGCTTTAACCATTTCTGGAAAGCCAGCCGTGATGATGAAGAGGGCGATTTGGTTTTCATCCAAGGTCACTCATCTCCTGGTATTTATGCCCGTGCTTTCGTTGAAGGCCGTTTGAATGAAGAACAATTGGATAGCTTCCGTCAAGAAGTTGATGGCAAAGGTTTGTCATCTTATCCACACCCTTGGTTGATGCCTGATTTTTGGCAGTTCCCAACCGTGTCTATGGGTCTTGGCCCATTGATGGCAATTTACCAAGCCCGTTTCTTGAAATATTTGGAATCTCGTGGTCTAGCCAAAACCAAAAACCGCAAAGTTTGGGTATTCTGTGGTGACGGCGAGATGGACGAACCTGAAAGCCAAGGCGCTATTTCTTTAGCGGCTCGTGAAGGTTTGGATAACTTGATTTTCGTGATTAACTGTAACTTACAGCGCCTAGATGGTCCTGTACGTGGCAACGGCAAAATCATTCAAGAATTGGAAGGCAACTTCCGTGGTGCTGGTTGGAATGTGTTGAAAGTGATTTGGGGCGGCCGTTGGGACGCACTATTGGCTCGCGATACCAATAACATGCTAAAACAACGCATGGAAGAGTGTGTTGACGGTGACTACCAAACCTTTAAATCTGAAAGTGGCGCTTACGTTCGCGAACATTTCTTTGGCAAATACCCTGAGCTTAAAGAAATGGTTGCCAATATGTCTGACGATGAAGTTTGGGCATTGAACCGTGGTGGTCATGATCCACATAAAGTATATGCGGCATACCATGAAGCCACAAATAATGCCAATGGTCGTCCAACATTGATTTTGGCCAAAACCATTAAAGGTTATGGCATGGGTGAGTCTGGCGAAGGCAAAAATATTGCCCACCAAGCGAAAAAAATGGACATTGATTCATTGAAAAAATTCCGTGATCGCTTTGGTATCCCAGTGAGTGACGAAGATTTGGTGAGCAATCCACCTTACTTCCGCCCAGCTGACGACAGTCCTGAAATGAAATACCTACAAGAGCGTCGCGCAGCATTGGGTGGTTTCTTGCCAGCTCGTAAACCAAGCACCAAAGCTTTGGAAATTCCTAGCTTGGAAGCGTTTGATGCACAATTAAAAGCCAGTGGTGACCGTGAATTCTCAACCACCATGGCATTTGTCCGCATCTTAGGCACTTTGTTAAAAGACAAGCAAATTGGTAAACGTGTTGTGCCTATCGTTCCTGACGAAAGCCGTACCTTCGGTATGGAAGGCATGTTCCGTCAATATGGTATTTGGAACCCTAAAGGTCAAACCTACACGCCACAAGACCATGACCAATTGATGTTCTACAAAGAATCAAAAGATGGTCAAATGTTGCAAGAAGGTATTAATGAACCCGGTGCAATGAGTTCTTGGATTGCAGCAGCAACAAGCTATGCAAACAATAACTATGCCATGATTCCATTCTATATCTACTACTCAATGTTTGGTTTCCAACGTGTTGGTGACTTGGCTTGGGCTGCTGGTGACATGCGCGCTCGTGGTTTCTTGTTGGGCGCTACTGCCGGTCGTACCACATTGAATGGTGAAGGTTTACAACATGAAGATGGCCATAGCCATATTCAAGCAGATTTGATTCCTAACTGTGTGGCTTATGATCCAACGTATGCCTATGAGTTGGCAGTTATTGTACAAGATGGTATGCGTCGCATGTATGTGGAACAAGAAGATGTGTTCTACTACTTGACCTTGATGAACGAAAACTATACTCACCCAGCCATGCCTGAAAAAGAAGGTGTTAAAGAAGGCATCTTGAAGGGTATGTATTGCTTGCGTGAAGGTGATAAGGGCGACTTGAAAGTTCAATTGATGGGTTCAGGCGTGATGTTGCAAGAAGTGGTTCATGCTGCTGATTTGTTGAAAAAAGACTTTGGTGTTGAAGCCGATGTTTGGAGTGTAACGTCATTCAGTCAATTGCGCCGTGAAGCCATGGAAGTTGAGCGTTACAACCGCTTGCACCCAATGGAAAGCGAAAAAGTGGCTTATGTAACATCATTGCTACAAGATCGCCAAGGTCCTGTGATTGCATCAACTGACTACATCCGTGAATTCGGTGAAAAAGTTCGCGCCTATATCCCACAAAGTTACACTGTATTGGGTACGGATGGTTTTGGTCGCAGTGATTCTCGTGAAAACTTGCGTGACTTCTTTGAAGTGGATCGTTATCACGTTGCTGTTGCTGCATTACATGCTTTGGCAAAAGAAGGCAAAATTGGCAAAGACGTGGTGCAAAAAGCCATTGAAAAATACGAAATCAGAGCCGATTCAACACCTGCTTGGAAGCAATAAACCTGTTTGGGTTTAAGTGCGATTTACCAGTAGATTGAATGATGATTAATGCGACAGGTCAGTCCTGTCGCTAAGTAAGGATAACAACGATGAGTCAGATCGTAGAAATTAAAGTACCTGATATCGGCGGCAACGATAATGTTGATGTCATTGACGTGGCTGTAAAAGTTGGCGACGTGATTGCTATTGAAGACACCTTGATTACCTTGGAAACTGACAAAGCCACCATGGATGTTCCTGCGGATGCAGCGGGCAAAGTGACGGAAGTCAAAGTAGCAGTAGGTGATAAAGTTTCTGAAGGCAGTTTGATTGTCTTGGTTGACGCTGTGGCTGCTACTAACGAAGCTGCACCAGCAGCGGCTGAAGTTGCCCCTGTTGCCGCAGCAGAATCTGCGCCAGCAGTTGCAGCACCAAGTGCTTCAGGTCAATTGGCACAAGTGATTGTTCCTGATATTGGCGGACATGACAATGTGGATATTATCGAAGTATCAGTGAGTGTGGGTGACGTCGTCAAAGTAGATGACACCTTGATTACACTGGAAACCGACAAAGCCACCATGGATGTGCCATCAACTGTTGCCGGTACGGTAAAAGCGGTTTATGCCAAAGTAGGCGAAAAAATCAGTGAAGGTGGTTTGATTGTTGAAATCGAAAGCAGTAGTGCTTCTGCAGCACTTACTGCGCCAGTAGCAGCTTCACAACCAGAAGTGGCTAAAGCAGCACCAGCACCTGTTGCTGCACCTGCTCCAGCACAAGCTGTGAGCGCGCCTGTTGCATTTGGTAATACACCAGTCAATGAAGAAGGTTTCCGCAAAGCCCACGCAGGCCCATCTGTGCGCAAATTGGCGCGCGAATTGGGTGTGGATTTAAGCTTAGTAACGGGTTCTGGTCGCAAAGGCCGCATTGTTGACACTGACGTTAAAGGCTTTGTAAAACAAGCCATGCAACAAGGTGTTGCCAAAGTGGCTGCGGTGGGTTCTTTGGGTGGTGGTTTGGATTTATTGCCATGGCCAAAAGTGGATTTTGCCAAATTTGGTGAAATCGAAGTTCAGCCATTAAGCCGCATCAAAAAAATCTCAGGTCAAAACTTGTCACGCAACTGGGCGATGATTCCCCATGTTACGCAACAAGATGAAGCTGACATGACTGAGTTAGAAGAATTCCGCAAAACCTTGAATAAAGAATGGGAACGCGAAGGCGTTAAATTGTCTCCATTGGCTTTTGTGATTAAAGCCTGTGTGAGCGCATTGCAAGCATTCCCTGACTTCAATTCATCGCTTGACGGTGACAATTTGGTCTTGAAAAAATACTACAACATTGGTTTTGCTGCCGATACGCCAAATGGCTTGGTGGTTCCTGTGATTAAAGACGCTGACAAAAAAGGCTTGAAAGAAATTTCGATTGAGCTAGGTGAGTTGTCGAAAAAAGCCCGTGATGGCAAATTGAAACCACAAGAAATGCAAGGCGCAACCTTTACCATTTCTAGCTTAGGCGGTATTGGTGGTACAGGCTTTACACCTATCGTGAATGCGCCTGAAGTGGCTATTTTGGGTGTGTGTAAATCCCAAATCAAACCAGTGTGGAATGGCAAAGAATTTGCACCTCGCTTGATGTGCCCATTGTCTTTGTCATACGATCACCGCGTGATTGATGGTGCAGCGGCTTGTCGCTTTACCACGTACTTGGGCAAAGTTTTGGCTGATTTTAGACGCGTGATTTTGTAAAACATTGTTGTATAGGCTGCCTGAAATAGGCAGCCGTTTTCAATCAACAAGCGCTTGGAAAGGTAAACCATGAGCTTAATCGAATTAAAAGTTCCTGATATTGGTGGTCATGGCAATGTGGACGTGATTGAAGTATCTGTCAAAGTAGGCGACACCGTTGCCCTAGAAGATACCTTGGTGACATTGGAAACCGACAAAGCCACCATGGATGTTCCCGCAGAAACTGCTGGTGTGGTCAAAGAAGTTAAAGTTGCCGTGGGCAGCAAAGTATCTGAAGGTGATGTATTGGTTTTGGTTGAAGCTGCAGCAGCAGACAGCACGACTAAAGCAGCCCCAGAAGTGAAAGCGGAGGCACCACAAGCGGCACCGCAAGCCGCAACTTTTGCAGGCAGTGCCGATAGCCAGTACGATGTTGTGGTATTGGGCGGTGGCCCTGGTGGTTATTCTGCAGCGTTTGCTGCAGCCGATTTGGGTCAAAAAGTAGCGATTATTGAGCGCTATTCAACCTTGGGTGGTGTGTGCTTGAACGTGGGTTGTATCCCATCAAAAGCTTTGCTACACAATGCCGCTGTGATTGATGAAGTGAAACACTTGGCAGCCAATGGCATTAAATACCCAGAGCCAGAAATCGACATTGATATGTTGCGTGGCTACAAAGAAAAAGTCATTAGCAAATTAACCACTGGTTTGGCTGGGATGGCCAAAGCCCGTAAAGTAGATGTGATTCGTGGCAATGGTTTGTTTATTGATCCGCACCATATTGAAGTATCAAGCACCACAGGCACCGGCAGCGAAGAAACAGGCGAGAAGAAAACTGTTGCGTTTAAAAACTGCATTATTGCCGCTGGTAGCCGTGTGGTGAAATTGCCATTTATCCCTGAAGACCCACGCATTGTTGATTCAACAGGTGCTTTGGAATTAAAAGACATTCCCGAAAAAATGTTGATTATCGGTGGTGGCATTATCGGCCTAGAAATGGGTACGGTATACAGCACATTGGGCGCGCGCTTGGATGTGGTGGAAATGATGGACGGCTTGATGCAAGGCGCGGATCGCGACTTGGTTAAAGTGTGGCAGAAAATGAATGAGCACCGCTTTGACAACATCATGACCAACACCAAAACCGTGGCTGTAGAAGCCAAAGAAGATGGCATTTATGTGACTTTTGAAGGTGCCAAAGCGCCAACAGAACCGCAACGCTATGATTTGGTTTTGGTGGCTGCAGGTCGTGCACCTAATGGCTTGTTGATTGGTGCAGACAAAGCTGGTGTTATCGTGGGTGAGCGTGGTTTTATCAATGTTGATAAACAACAACGCACCAACGTAGAACACATTTATGCCATTGGTGACATTGTGGGCCAACCGATGTTGGCACACAAAGCCGTACACGAAGGCCATGTGGCAGCAGAAAACTGTGCTGGTCACAAAGCATTCTTCGATGCGCGTGTGATTCCTGGTGTAGCGTATACCGACCCTGAAGTGGCTTGGGTAGGTGTGACCGAGGAAATTGCCAAGAGCAATGGCATTAAAATCACCAAAGCGGTATTCCCATGGGCAGCTTCTGGCCGTGCGATTGCCAACGGTCGCGATGAAGGCTTCACCAAATTGATTTTTGATGCCGAAACAGGCTTGATTATCGGTGGCGCTTTGGTGGGCACCCACGCAGGTGACATGATTGGTGAAATTTGCTTGGCGATCGAAATGGGTTGCGACGCAGAAGACATCGGCAAAACCATCCATCCTCATCCAACATTGGGCGAGAGCATTGGCATGGCAGCCGA
>JASLDB010000016.1 GCA_030151665.1 Neisseriaceae bacterium | reverse complement strand
TTGTGCCTCACATCTTACTTCTTCATCAATGGTTTAAAAACTGTCGCACTTCATAGTTGAATTCAAGTTATATTATGTGGTTATTAGTATCATCGTGGCGGTATTTCAACACGATGTTGCTGCTGCCAATGATCCAGGAATGACGGCAGCGTTTTATCCTATGTATTTTCAATTTTTCTTAAGTATAACCACGGTTATTGCCATTGTGATCGTATTGCTGAGCGCAAAAAAGAGATTAAAAGCTTTTCAGCTATCATTTTGTTGGAACAGTCTGTACTACGTATTGGTGATAATGGGAGCACTTTTGGCCATGAATATCGCAGAAACGCGAGTGTCACAAGTGACTAGACAGCACGCCAATGATGAGTCCAGTCCTTATCAAGTAACAAGGATTGAAAAATTGGGTTATGGCATGAGTCGATTAACGTTTAGATCCAAAAGAAATATTTCAGGCGAGTCGTATTGTTATTTGTCAAGTGGTGCAGCCAAACTATTACAAGATGGACAACAATACAGTATTCAAAAGGCCATGATGACCCGAAGTTGTGATCAGATTCAAAAAAATGGTGATGTACTTTATGGTTTTCGGTGGCCTTATCTTGGCTATGGATTTTGGGCTATTTTGGTCTGGTATCTGGCGTATTGTATTCGTGCTAGGTTCAATCCTTTTTTACCAAAGGAAAAATGGCACAAGAGGTTTTAGTCAAAATGAAAGGCGATTGGATTCATTGGTCATTGATACTCAATAAGTATTTCAGGTGTCTTAAAGGGGAGTGGCATTTCGGCGTATTAAAAAAGCACCTTGCGGTGCTTTTTTGATTTTTCATGTTATTGGCGAGGTGGGTCATTGGGGCGCAGTTGTGCGGCCAATTTATCCAAAATGCCGTTAATGAATTTATAGCCTTCGTTGCTACCAAAGGTTTTGTTCAATTCAATGGCTTCATTGATAATCACAGGGTATGGGGTTTCGGGCATGTTTTTTAATTCATGCGTTGCCATCAATAATACTGCTTTTTCAATGGGGCTAACATCTTCTTCATCGCGGTCAAGCAATGGCATGATAATGGCCATGTACTCTGGTTGATTGTTGAAGCTGCCGTAAAATGCTTTGGTAAACAAATCTTGATCGGCTTTTTTAAACGAGTCGTTGTCTTGCAAATTGTTTACAATGGTCAAAGCGGTTAATTCTGAATTTAATTGTGCTTGGTACAAACCTTGTACAATAAACTCACGCGCACGGCGGCGAGATGTTTTCATTTTTTTATTCCTGTTCTGACTGGATATCGCGCAATAAATTGGCCATTTCCACAGCAACATTGGCCGCATCAGCACCTTTAATGTGCATGCGCGCTAAAGCTTGAGGCTCGTCCTCTGTGGTTAAGATGGCATTGGCGATGGGGATATTGAAGTCCAAACCAACACGGGAAACTCCGGCACCAGACTCATTGGAAACCAATTCAAAATGGTAGGTTTCACCACGAATAATAATGCCCAAGGCGATTAATGCATCGTATTTTTCGCTAGCTGCCATGTTTTGCAATGCCAATGGTACTTCTAATGCACCAGGAACCGTTGCCAATTCGATGTGTTTGGCTTTCACACCCAAAGTTTCCAAGCGTTCGGTACAAGCACGCAACAATTCGCTACCAATGCCATCACTAAAGCGAGCTTGAACGATACCAATGCGTAAGCCTTTTCCTGCTAAATTAACAGCGTAACGATGCATAATGTGTTTTCCTCGTGTCAATAAATGTCTTAAATGCTTTTTAGTAAAAGCAAGCGGCTCATTATAGCCCATTTATGGTGAAATTTGCAGTTGCCGATGGCAAATTATGTGCTCTTTTGTGTCGCTTTATTCTTGGTCAATTGGTGTGCTTTTCGTAAGCATGCCAAACTCACTAGGGCACAAGCGGTTTGGGTGAGTGCCATGGGCCATGCTGCATGGGTACCTGCTAGTCCTGTTAAAGGCGAAACAGCAGCACCAAACATAAAAAACAAAGCGCCTAAAATGGCAGAAGCCGAGCCAATGGCATGAGGTGCTTGTTGAACAGCCAAGGCGGAACCATTGCCCAAGATGAAGCTCATGGTCATGACCAAACAAAAAATCATGGGTGCAACAATATAAGGTGACTGCACATGCAATAAAAAGGTTAGCAACAATACCATGGCAATGCCCAAGTTAATGCGCTGGGCTGTCCATAAGATTTGCCATGGTGTAAAGCGTTTCAATAATTGATTGTTAATCACACTACCTAACATCAGCCCCATGGCATTGGTCGCAAAGAAAAAGGCAAATTTTTGACTGGGAATGCCTAACACATTTTGGTAGACAAAGGGAGATGCTGAAACGTAACTCATCAAACTACCAAACGAAATACACACTGCCAATGTCAGGCTAAAATAGTGTGGATTGGTAATAATGGGTTTCATGCCCATGTAAACGTGTAATAATTTTTTGGGGTTGCGTTTGGCAACAGGCAGTGATTCTGGCACGCGAAAATAAGCTGCCAAGAGCATAATGATGCCCAAAATGGCCAATGCTGCCATGATGCCGCGCCAGCCCACATAGGGAACCAAACTGCTGCCTGCTAATGGGGCGATTACAGGTGCAAAACCACTAATGGAGCTGAGTACACTAAAAGCACGTGCTGCTTCTGTGCCTTTGGCAATATCGGCAACGACTGAGCGGGCAATCACAATACTGCCTGCGCCCATCATGCCTTGCAATGCCCGTAAACCAATAAAACTATTAATGTCGGGGACAAAAATACAGCCAATTGAAGCCACTACATATAGGCTTAAACAAATCATTAAAGGTTTGCGGCGACCATATTTGTCTGATAATGGGCCGATAATAATCTGACCAATGCTTAAGCCAAACAAAAAAGCAGTTAAGGTGAGTTGAACGGCAGTGGCTTGTGCTTGAAGTTCTTGGGCAATGGTGGGAAAAGAGGGTAAATACATGTCAATGGCAAATGGTGCAACCGCAGTGAGCATGGCCAAAGACATAAATAAGGTGGGGGTGAGGGCGACTTGATGTTGTTTCATAGATTCCAGATGAGATTGTCACAGCCAATGAAAGCGAAGTGCTGCAAATAATCTTGATTTTGATGTTCAAAAGATCGAAAAAAAACTTTAGCCATTGTAACAAAAATCAGTATTTAAAGGGGGGTATCTTAATGAAAATGCAAATAAATATTAATTAAATTGAGTGAGCATATTGGGGAGGGTGTAAATAATTCGACTAAACACTCTTGAAATTTATTGCATTTGCAACAAATTAACTTTGTGTTTTTAGCGCATTGGCCTTATATTAAAAAGTTAGTTTTCTGGCTTTTTATGGCCTAGCACAATTACAAAGCGATGCTATGAATACCTAGGTGTTACACAGCAACCATTAGTTTAAACCATAAAAAAGGTGTTTTATATGACGTTTAGTCAACTTAATCAAAACTATGCCAATCTGTTTGTCGATTTAGAAAAAACCATTATCGAGCAACACACCCAAATTGAGTCGTGGTTTAGAGGCAAGTGGCGGGAGCATCAGCCCCCTTTTTATGGTTCTGTGGATTTGCGTAACAGTGGCTACAAATTGGCTTCAATTGACATGAATTTGTTTCCAGGTGGTTTTAATAATTTAAATGACCAGTTTACTCCGTTGGCAGCTGTTGCTGCACAAACTGTCATGGAAACCACATGCTCAGGGGCGAAATCCATTTTAATCATCCCTGAAAACCATACTCGCAATACATTTTATTTGGAAAATGTTTTTGTTTTACAACATATTCTTCGCTCTGCGGGTTATACCGTTCGAGTGGGTAGCTTGAATCCAGAAGTGAGTGAAGCGACTGAGTTTACAACTGCAATGGGCAATCCATTATTATTAGAACCGGTTAAACGCGAGGGCGATCAATTGGTTTTGGCTGATGGATTCAAAGCTTGTTTGATTTTGCTTAACAATGATTTGTCAGGTGGTGTGCCTGAAATTTTACAAGGCATCACACAGCACCTATTGCCACCAACAAAAGCAGGTTGGCAAACACGCAGAAAAACGCATCACTTTGGGGCTTATAACCAAGTGGCCGCTGAATTTGCTCAGTTAATTGGTATTGATGAATGGCAAATCAACCCGTATTTTGAAGCTTGTGGTAATTTGAATTTTCAGTCGCGTGAAGGCGAAGACCAGTTGGCTGAAGTGGTGGAGCGTTTATTGGCTAAAATACAAGCCAAATACGATGAAAAAGGCATTACAGATGAGCCTTTTGTCATTGTCAAAGCCGATGCAGGGACTTACGGCATGGGCATCATGAGTGTGAAATCCGCTGATGATGTTCGTGGTCTGAATCGCAAAAATCGCAATAAAATGGCTGTCATCAAAGAAGGTTTGGAAGTCAATGAAGTGATTGTCCAAGAAGGTATTTATACCAATGAAACCGTCCATGGTGCTGTGGCTGAACCGGTGGTCTACATGATGGACCGTTTTGTGATTGGTGGTTTTTATCGTGTGCATGAAGGCCGTGGAACAGATGAAAACTTGAATGCCAGCGGTATGCGCTTTATCCCATTGGATAAAGGCATGCCCATGCCCAAAGATGAAGAAGTCGAAAGTCAACGTGAATTTGCCCAGTGGGATACCGTGGGTATGCCTGATTGCCAACAATCAAACGACTGTGAAAATAATCGCTTGTATGTTTATGGTGTGATGGCAAGATTGTCATTGTTGGCGGCTTCTTTGGAATTAGAAGCCCAGTAAAAAATATTTGCAAATTGGTTTGTGACCAGTTTGCTACTGAGAAAATGAAGGATAAGTTAGTCATGAAAAAGCGCGTGTTAACAGGTGTGACCACCACAGGCATTCCCCATTTAGGCAATTATGTGGGCGCTATTCGTCCCGCCATTCGTGCCAGTGAAAACCCCGATGTGGAATCTTTTTTCTTTTTGGCCAATTACCATGGTTTGATTAAATGACATGACCCTGAGCACATTCATGAATCAACCATTGCTGGGGCTGCAACTTGGTTAGCCAGTGGTTTGGATCATGAAAAAGTCACATTTTATCGTCAGTCTGATATTCCTGAGATTCAAGAATTGAATTGGATTTTGACTTGTGTCACAGCCAAAGGTTTAATGAACCGTGCCCATTCTTATAAAGCAGCAGTACAGGCCAATCATGAAAATGGTGTCACTGATGATGACCATGCAGTAGACATGGGTTTGTATTGTTATCCGATTTTGATGACAGCAGATATCTTGATGTTTAACGCCAACGAAGTACCAGTGGGCCGTGATCAAATTCAGCATTTGGAAATGGCACGTGATATTGCTGGGCGTTTTAATCACCGTTATAAAGAAATTTTTGCTTTACCAAAAGTCATTGTGGATGACAATGTGGCTTTGTTATCGGGTTTAGATGGTCGAAAAATGTCAAAAAGCTATGGCAATACCATTCCGCTATTTGAAAGCGATAAAAAATTGCGCAAGGCCATTATGAAAATTGTGACCAATAGCTTATTACCTGGTGAAGTGAAATCAACAGAAGATTCTGTGGTGTTTGATATTTACAAGGCCTTTGCCACACCAGAGCAAACAGCCGCATTTGCAGATGATTACGCCAATGGTATCGGTTGGGGTGATGCCAAGCAAAAATTATTTGAATTAATCAATGAAGAATTGGCTGAAAAACGTGAACGGTTTGCTGAATTAACCAGTCATCCTGCTAGCATTGAAGATATCTTGCAATATGGTGCAGAAAAAGCTCGCAAAGAAAGCAAAGAGCGTTTGCAACTGGTGCGAGATGCAGTGGGTATTCGAACCTTGCGTTAATCAATAGAAATTTTATTCAAAATGCTGCTAACTTGGCAGCATTTTTATTTTCAAAAGAAGAAGAATCTTTGTTATCATTCAAATATGATTACTCACGTTTGATGATAACAATGAATAAAACCATAATTGGATTGGGCTTAAGTTCTTTGCTTGCCCTAACAGCATGTTCTGACAAAGAGACCAAAGTAGAAAACCCGATTAGTTGTAGCAATCCAGCTGCAAGCAAAAGTATTTTGGATTCGGTATTGAAAAAAGCCAAACAATCCACCTTGGCTTTGAACAAAGAGGGTTGGACGATTACAGAAGCCACGATAGATCAAGTATTAAGCCAAGTACAAATCAAAATTGACAGCATTCGTACTGATAACCAGACTGATAAAAAGGCAACTTGTTTGGCGACCTATACGATTGATGTCCCAACAACCGTATTAAGCCGTGCTCAAGAAGGCTTTGGTTTTTGGTCTGAAGGTGGTTCATCATTGGTGGGTAATTTAGAAGAGCTTAATTGGACCAAAGACGCAGCCAGTTTGAAAAAAAATATTCAATTTACTGTGCAACAAACCGATGATGGCAAAGAAGTTATTACTGATTTAGACAAATCAATCGAAGTATCTGATGGCTTAAGCAGCTTGCTAATTGGTTATGCTGCACAAGAAATCAATGCCAAAATGATGGCCGCTGATGATCAGAACGAAAAAGAATACCAAGAGCGTGAGGCCAAATTACAGGCCTTGGATGATGAACGCACCATTGCAATGGTAAAAGAAGCCAAAGAGCTGAATAAGTTTGCCCATCAAAATATGAATCAAGCTTGGCAAGCATTGCCTGCAGCTGTACGCAATGAATTAAAAGGCGTACAAAATGCTTGGAATGAAAAACGACAAAAGGATTGCCGTTACAATGCGACAGCTAGCACTGATAATACGCCCTCTCAAGCCTTGATTGTGGTGAAGTGTGATACTGATTATGTTGATAACCGCACAGCCGAACTGCGTGAAATTGCTGGTCGATATGTGAATAATGAAGCTGCAGATGTTGAAAACCGTTTGTCTTCGCTAAAAAGCCAAATGAATCAAACATGGGGTAGTTTGCCAAAAGAAGTGCGTGAAACTTTGCAACAAGAGCAAAAAGAATGGCAGAACGATACCCAATCAACTTGTACATCTAAGCGCAGCCAAACCGCGGACCAAGATGCATCGCAATTGATATTTAACCGCTGCATGGCTGAGGAAATCAAAAAACGCATTGCGAATTTGAAAAAATTCCAAGTGTAATGTTGGTTTGTTAATGATAAAAAAAGGCCTTTAGGCCTTTTTTTGTTTCCCAATGGGGTGTGATAGTGATGCTGATTGAAGCAAAAGTGTGGGAGAAAGGTTAATTTTGATAAAAAGTTACAATTATTTAATGAATTGCTGGTCAAAACCTATTCAGATAGGGCAAAAAAGCATATGATGTTTAACCAAAGACTGTATGAATGGGGTGATGAAGGTCATGACTGACAAAACAATGAAACAACACGGTGGTGCACGGGCTGGTGCAGGCCGCAAAAAAGGCAGTGTGCGCAAAGCACCAACCATTTTAAAGCGAATTCCTGAAATCTTGGTTCCTGCGGTTGAAGAGTGGATTGCGGCCAATCAAGATTTGTTAACCATTCATCCTGGTGATGAAAAACCAGAAGGCGCCATGGCCATTAGCGGTTCGCCTGATAGCCATAAACAAATCAACTTGGCATTAAGCAAAGTAGCTGCTGGCTTGCCAAGCTA
>JASLDB010000307.1 GCA_030151665.1 Neisseriaceae bacterium | reverse complement strand
TGCACAATGCAGCAAATCAACCACAATAGCAAAACATTGATTTATTTAAATTTTCAATACACCCTCTCTGTCGTTATTGATATCGCAACATTAACCGCTGCCATGCACTGTAGGTTGCCTCACAGCCTGCCCCATTGACCTGAGATGCAACAATTAAGCCTTCACCCAAAAGAAACAAGTCATCTGCTAATTCGGCAGCATGGGTGATATTGCTTGCCATGGCACTTGTCCACAACGCTTGTTTAACAGCCTGTTTGTGTTGCTGTGCCACTTGGTGGCAAGGGTGCTGCACATCAGAAAATTCAGCACAGGCATTAATAAAGTAACATCCAAAAAACAAAGGGGATGCAAACCAATCTTGGAGAAATTGCTGATAACTTTGGATCAGATTTTGTGCATTATCATTTTGTAAATATTGTGCTAATTGGTTCATAAATTGTTGATGTCGGTATGCTAAAGTGGCCAAAATCAAGTCGTCTTTACTGGCAAAATGTGCATACAAGGTTCGTTTCGTTACCCCCGCTTTTTTGGCAAGCAGTGACACCCCACTGGCACTAAAACCATATTGATAAAATTGTGCCAAAGCTGAAACAATAATTTTTTCTTGGGTATCCATTTTTATTCTCCTTGCTAAAGTATACTGAACGGTATACTATCAAAATACACCAATCAGTATACTACAGGATAAACCATGCCAAGCCTTCGCTCAAAAATTTTCACCCCCACCCAAAAATGCCCTGATAGACTGCCCATTCGCCATATTGCATTGGCTGGTACTGGTGCTTTTTTAGCCACCTCAGCATTGGCATCACTGAATCAATGGTATGCACCCTTTATTTTGGGTTCATTTGGTGCCAGTTGTTTAATTGTTTTCGCCTACCCCAGCAGTCCATTTGCCCAACCGAGAAATGTCATTGGTGGTCACGTCCTATCTACATTCATTGGCCTAATCACCATGCAGTTTTTGGGTGTTAGTTGGTTAACTGTGGCATTGGCTGTTGGTTTGGCGATTGCATTGATGTTGTTATGGCGTATCCCACATCCACCTGCTGGCTCCAATCCCATTATTGTCATGTTAGGTGGATTGGGCTGGTCAAGTTTGTTGTTTCCAACCTTACTAGGTGCACTGGCATTGGTCCTTGTTGCTTTACTCTATAACAACATAGGCTCTAAAAATCAGTACCCTCATTATTGGTAATCCAAACCAGTTGCCAATATGTCGATTGCAATATGGATATTTGCCCCGATGTCTGCATATGACTAACAAACAAAAGGAGTAAAAATGGCACACAAATTAATCAACCCAGATACTGTTTTTAATAGTTTGCAATATGGTTTTAGCCAAGCTGTCTTGGCCACTGGCAGTAAACAATTGTTTTTATCTGGACAAGTGGCTGTGAATAACCATGAACAGACCATAGCAAAAGGAATGCTCGATCAAACACGGGCATGTTTAAACAATATTGATCACGTTTTACACGCTGCAGGTGCCCAAAAAGAACACATTACCGTTTTGCGCATCTATATTAAAGAAAGTGCTGCAAGCCCCGAAGAACAACAACACATCACCCATGCCTTAAAAAATTACTTTGGTGATCATGCACCTGCCTCATCATGGATTGTGGTCACTGCTTTATCTTTGCCTGAGTGGCTTATTGAAATTGAAGCACAAGCAGTGCTCTAAACCCAATACCCTGCTATGCACAGGGTATTATTCAAACCATCTGGTGCATCCATTGGAGCAAATCTTTGCTAACGGTCATGTTCTGTCATGACTTTATGACAATATCTATTGTTAATCCAAGGCGATGAAAACCCATAACCCTTTTTGATGTGCTTATTCAATACTGACAAACTAAAGTCGCCAATCACCCATGTTGTAATCATTATTTAATATTAATTATTCATTATCTCATTAATGACTTGCATCAAAGCCTCCCATGCGTAAACATGGCTTACTAATAGTGATACAGTTACTTCGTTAAAAAGGACGCTTCATGGTTAATTTAGCACGCTCGGTTTCATCTCCTGGAAAATTCATTATTGCAGAAGGTGTATTAAATAATATTAACGAATACATTCAGTGCTTTGGACAATCGGCGTTTATCATTGCAGACCCATTTATTCAACCGCATTTAAAACAACATACTTTAAATGCCATGGTAGAAGACAATATTGCCCATTTTATTGAAGCTTTTAGCGGTGAATGTACTGATACAGAAATCAACCGTTTGGTGCAACTGGTTCAGGCACAATCATTGTCAGAAGTGGTGATTGTCGGTGTAGGTGGTGGTAAAACCATGGACACTGCCAAAGCTTTAGCATATCAATTGTCTCGTCCTGTGATTATTGTACCCACTATCGCATCAACCGATGCGCCTTGTACTGCATTGTCAGTGATTTACAAAGACGATGGTGAGTTTGATCGCTATTTATTCTTGCCCAAAAACCCCGACGCGGTATTGGTCGACACCAGCATTTTGGTCAAAGCCCCTGCCAAATTCTTCGCTGCTGGCGTGGGCGATGCTTTGGCAACATATTTTGAAGCCCGTACTTGTTACGCAGCCGATGGTTTGAATTTGATTAACAAGCGCCCTAGCCTAACGGGTCTTGGTATTGCACAATTGTGTTTTGATACTTTATTGGACAATATTCACGCTGCCATGCTAGCGGTACAAGAACAAGTGGTTACACCTGCTTTTGAAGCCGTTATTGAAGCGACGGTTTACATGAGTGGTGTTGGTGCCGAAGCCGGTGGTTTGGCAGCAGCCCATGCTGTTAACAATGGTATGTCTGCCCTGCCTTATTTGCACCACGTCCAACATGGTGAAAAAGTGGTATTTGGTTTATTAACCCAATTAATTTTGGAAAAAACCAGCGATGATGAAATGGCATTGGTCATTGATATCATTGAAGCGGCTAATCTACCCATGTGTTTAAGTGATTTGGGTGTGGAAAAATGGATTGATGAAGACTGGATGGCAGTGGCTGAACTTGCCTGTGCAAAAGGCGATACCATGGGCAACATGGCACGCAAAATCACGCCACGTGATGTTTACAATGCCATGAAAACCGCCAATGCTTTGGGTGAAGCCTTGCGCCATCAAGCATAAAATATTCATCGACTTAACCCAACCTTGGCCCATTATCGCCAAGGTTTTTTTATGCCTGTGTTACTTGAAATGGCAAACAATGCCAACATGTATAGCTAGATTACCACCATAACTAATCAAGGACAAGCCAGATGGCCTACCCACAATTACTCAGCCCATTTACCATGGGTCACACACCCTTAAAAAACCGTATCATCATGGCACCATTAACCCGCTTACGCTCAATTGAGCCAGGTGATATCCCCACGCCTTTGGCAATAGAATATTACAGTCAACGTGCTAGTGCGGGCTTAATCATTACGGAGGCAACCCAAATATCAGCACAAGCCAAAGGTTATGCTGGTGCTCCTGGTTTACACACTGATGAGCAACAAGCTGCTTGGGAAAAAATTGTCCAAGCTGTGCATGATAAAGGTGGCAAAATTGCAGTGCAGTTGTGGCATACCGGTTTGGTATCACACCAAAGCCTACAACCAGAGGGACAAGCACCTATTTCGGCTTCGGCAGTGGCATTGGATTCACGCACCTCCTTACGAGATGAGGCTGGTCATACCATCCGAGCACAAACCACACCAACACGAGCAGCCAGTTTAGAGGATATTCAGCAAGTGATTCAAGACTATGCTGATGCCACCAAACGTGCCAAAGCAGCGGGATTTGATTTTATTGAAATTCATGGTGCACATGGCTATTTACTCAGTCAATTTTGGGCGGAAAAAATCAACCACCGCCAAGACGAATACGGTGGTAACAAAGAAAACCGCGCTCGCTTAATGTTGGCTGTTTTGGATGCTTGTATTGCCGCATGGGATGCTGATCACATTGGTATTCGTTTATCACCATTGGGGGCATTTAACAATGTTGATTTTGGTTACAACGAAGCAGAAAATTTATGGCTGATTGAACAAATTAGCCAAAGAAAAACTGCCTTTTTGCACATATCAGAACCCGATTGGGCTGGTGGTACAGCCTTTAGCGATGATTTTCGCCACGCTATTCGCCACGCGTTTAAACAGACACTAATTGTTGCAGGCGCTTATGATGCGAAAAAAGCTGAACAGCGTATCAATAGCCATTTAACCGATGCGGTGGCATTTGGTCGAGCGTTTATAGCCAATCCTGATTTGGTTGAACGCATTGCATCGGATGCACCCTTAAATGAAATGGATGCAGCCACAGCATATGGTGGCAATGAAAATGGTTATATTGATTACCCTTTTATGAAGTAGCACCTTAGCAATACCCAATGCAATCCATCACGGCATAACACGCGTGATGGGTTGCATTTTACTATTGCATAAGCCACTATTTAAAACCGCACACCAAATAATGCAGCAACATTGTCATTGGTGATTTCTTCTAATTGTGCTTCAGGCAACCTTTTGGCTTTAGCAACGGCTTGTAAAACGTAAGGCAAATATTCAGGCTTGTTCATTTTGTCTTGCGGACGCTCGGGCAAATTGTGCGGCAATAAATACGGTGCATCGGTTTCAATCATTAAGCGATCCAATGGAATCA
>JASLDB010000272.1 GCA_030151665.1 Neisseriaceae bacterium | reverse complement strand
GCACCTGCATTCACAATCAAACGAGGTCTATTATTTGCGACTCGAGGATGCAATACCAATCCTGCCTTCACAGCAGTCACTGAGCCAGAAAAAGACGCTGAGGCGTACTGATTATGGTTTTGGAAATTACCTGTTAAATTCAATTCATCAGCCCCCATTAAATGAGAATAGTTACCAGATAATGTAGGCGATTTAAAATCAATATCATCAGCCGCAATAGAAAAACTGTAACTGGCATTGGGAACGTTTTCTCGGGTTGCGTAATATGACATTCGACTACCATATTGTTTTCTATCCGTATCATAATCAGCGTAATAATTGATCCCACGGCGAGCATCTAATGGGTAAGACAAGGACAATTGGTATAAATTAATATTGTGTTTATCATGCTGATTACCTTGATACTGAGTACGGTTATTCGATACCACTGATGACAAGGACAATGACAAATCTTTCAATGGTCCAGAATTAATTGTTTTACTCATATTCAAACTGTAATGGGTATTTTTAGAGTCATCCCAATAGGTTTGTTGAGTCGCAGAAAGCCCAATAGATGCATTCAGATTTTGCAAGTACTGTGAAAAAGACAAGGTAAATAGGTTTTTTTCATTGCTGCCAGAATATTGACCAATAGGGCAACGCAACATATAAACATAGCGACCAAAAGACACATAATTGCGCTCAGAAAAACGATATCCAGTAAAACTTAAATTTGATTGTGTACTTTCGAAGTATTTGGCATAACTGATGCGATAGCTTTTACCCGAATATTTTTTTTCTCGGTTAAGTGCTTTGGCATAAGACTGAGTAATATCGAATGAAACCGCTCCCAAAGCACCAAGAGATGTGCCCGCACCCATTGATAACGCTTGGTAATCGTTTTCATTGAAGGTGCTAATCAAGCCACCATACAATGATGTGCTATTGCTTAAACCATATGATGCTTCTGCACTGATAAATTGGCGATTTGGAAAATCATCATTTGCTTTAAACGGTGCCAATTTTCCCACTGATGCCTTGTAGCGCAAGATACCTTTTCGACTTAAAAAAGGAATTTGGGTCGCATGCTGTTGGGTTTCTTGAACCGTACCATTCTCTTCTTCAATCCGAATGGTGTATAAACCATTCATACCGCTGGGCAAATCACGTATGCGAAATGGGCCAGGTGAAACGTCGACTTGCTTAATCACCCTATCACCTTGCAAAATAATGACTTTGGCATTACTCATCGCTACGCCAGTCACTTCTGGTGCATAGCCACGCAATGACCTTGGCAACATATTATTATCACTGTAAATACTGGCACCCTGAAAGCGAACTGAGTCAAAAACATCTGACCCCATATACGTCTCACCAATTTTCACCTTGGCATTTAATGCAGGCAAATCACGAAAAACATAAGCTTGTGACCATTGAAAATCTGAAGTTCCACTTGGGCTATTGCCTAAAACATCTCCATCGTAGTATTGAAAATCGGCTCGGGCACGCCACTGACCAAGATTGGCACCCACGGTACCATTAGCTGAGAGAGAATGTTGATCAGCAACACCTTGATTTTTATTAACAGTATAATTAACATAATAATCAACAAATGCACCATTAACCCCTACATCTCTTTGTTCCGGTGGCACCCAACTTGGATCATCATAGACAAAGAAAGCCTGGGGAATAGAAAGACTGAGCTGCTGTGAGCTGTCATCAAAATTGATTTTAATTTGGCTGTTACTATCATGAATATCTAAACACAATCCATCGCTATAAGTTGCCTTATCGTTCAGGTATTTGGCATCAACACCATATTTAACCAATAAATCTTTGCTGATGCATGGCACAATTTCATCGGCTTTTTTTTGGAATTGAATTAATTCTTGTTGCGCACTACTTTTATTGTTGATTTTAATATCAACTAAATACTGTCCTTCCGCAATACCATTGGTTCCCATGAAATTACTGGTATCAACAACTTCCCCTGTAATACTTTCAATCACACTGGTATTAAAATCCGATGCACTTGCCACTGGCAAAGATGACAAAATCAATGCATGGGTCAATTTCACCATGTTGGTATTTATTTTTTTCATAATGGTAGCTTGATTAAATCAGCCATCTTGGCGACGACTGATTTAATCAATCCAATCTAATTAAATTTGACTGAATGTCCAAGTGGCATTCGCATTCAATTTGCCAGCAACAGGTGTTGCTGATAAAGACTGGATACGTGCATTAAAATAATATTCAAAATCGCCATTCACATAAATCGGTGTTGATATAGGTTTTCCACTGTCAACAGCAGTTGTACCAGTCGCACCTTCATACAACGCAATACCCAAATGAGGTGCATTTTCAGCATTAGTCACTTGAATCACACCATTCTTACTCGGAACATAGTCGTAATTAAAGGTAATTTTAGCGCTAGACAATGGCAATTTTTTACCTGGATTAGCAGCATCTTCTTCCAACGTACAGTTTTTCAAAGTAATTTTAAAAGGTGTTGCTGGGGTTTCATATCCAGGGGTCTTTAATGCTTCAATATTCCATTCACCCAATTGCACTGTTTGATGTTGTGTAGATCCGTCAACACCACAAGCAGCAGAGCCTACAGCGCCTTCAAATTTAACAGTACCATTTACAGGTGATTGAGCCATTACCATGCCAGAGCTTAACATCGCAACAGCAGCCAATGCTTTCAATGCAAATTTCATATAGCGTCCTTATTTAATTTTGTAATGATATTTAATATATTCAAATAGAATATTCCACAACCATAACACCATACTTCAACATTGTAAACAATATATATTTATGACATAAATAATAGGCATAAAAAAAAAGCAAAAAGTAATTGATTCTTTTTGCTTTTAAATTTCTTACAATAGAAGATTATTTTATTTACAACCAAGAAGTCGCAACACATAAGCCACAATATCATGGGACCAGTTTTGGCTATATTGCCTAAACAATTCCATATCCATTGCAAATAAAGCCCGGCTGGCTTCCTCAAAATC
The DNA here is from genome assembly GCA_030151665.1 of Neisseriaceae bacterium. Classification (GTDB taxonomy): domain Bacteria; phylum Pseudomonadota; class Gammaproteobacteria; order Burkholderiales; family Neisseriaceae; genus JASLFS01. The sequence goes on along the minus strand of JASLDB010000272.1, from coordinate 1,824 downwards.
AGGTAGATCTCCTGCCATTGCAGACATAAAACGATAGGCTTTCTCTTGTGCAACTGCGTTATTAGCAGTGGCTAAATCGCTTTTTCTTGCCTTTTCAACCAATTTACGCAAGACCACAGATGCACCGCCTGGCTGTGTTGCTAACCAATCCCAATGTCTTGGTAGCAATGTGACTTCCTTACCCACGACCCCTAATTTAGGGCGACCCCGTTTTGGGGTATCGACCGTATCAGATTCATTCGTATCAGATTCATTATTGTCTTTTTCTAATTTATTTGTGGGTGTGGATATTGCCGTTTGATAACCAGTATTGTCTATTTTCATGGCCAATAATCTGCTAATCATTTCAGTTTTATCACCACGTAAATCCAAATCCACCACCTTGCCATTTTCATCATTGAATACCAAAACAGAGTGATTAAGCTGCTTATCTTGATAATTTTTAACAGCCAACGCCACCTCCACCAATGGCCCACTAATCAGTTGCTTATCCTGTACGAATGCAGTACAAGCTAAACTTAATACATTCATCTTATTTCCTTACATATCATTAGTATTTAAACCAACGACATTTTACCTTGGTTTTATTAAAAATAAAAATTAAACCAAGGTAAATATAAATAAATGTCCACTAAAAACCACACAAATGGCTAGAAAACTGCCAAAAAAGGCATTGCTATTTATTTTAACCATGGTGAAATGACAATTGTAAATCATGCACAATCGGGTCAAATTCAACGGCAAATGCTTTATACTAATAGAACATCATTACAAACGACAAAACACAGCCTCAAAAGGAAAATCGCATGAAACCATGGTGGATGATTGCCAGCTTAAGCGTCTTATTAACAGCCTGCAGCCCAGAAGATAGTGAATTGAATATGTCGAGCCAAGAACTGGCCGTTTTTGATGCTAATTTAAAACAAATGAATGACAATGCACCCACTGTCATGGGGGCTTTGGTCGTGCACGAAGCCAAACGTGAAGACAATATGGTGAGCTACAAGATTTCGTGGGCTGATAAAAACGCTGATTTAAATAGTATTGAGAAAAATTTTTCTAACAAGACCATCTTGGTTCAAACTTGTGCGGCGATGCGACCACTCTTTAAGCAAGGTTTGGTATTCAAATACATTTACCAATTGAACAACAACACCAAAGAAGTGCTGTTTTCACCAGATCAATGCACACAATACAATAACCTATAAATAAACAAGGCTTTTGCCATTTTGGCAAAAGCCTTGTTTTTAAAATACTTTACTCTAAAGCATCACCTCGCTTACTAAACCACAAACGATCAACCATCGCAGCTAGCACCAAAGTCACCATCACAGGCAATACCCAACCCATTTGGACATCCATTCCCCATAAGGCCTGCAACACCTTTGGCACATAGGTTGCAAAACCCGCTACACTCAACCCATCAATCAAGCCAAATAAACAAGCCATACCCATAACTGGTATAAAAACCATGCGTTGATTTTTCCAGCAATGATTAAAAATCGACAACAAAATAAGCGCAATCGCCAAAGGATACAAACCAACCAATACAGGAATCGAAAATTTTAATAAATCAGTCAAACCCACATTGGACACCAGCCAACTAAACAAAGTAAATGCAATCGCCACTTTTCGATAAGCAACGCCACTGATGTCATTAAAAAACTCAGCACAAGCAGTCAATAAGCCCACTGCAGTGGTCACACAAGCCAAAATAATCACCAATGCCAATAAAGCACTGCCTGCATTGCCAAATGTATATTGCACATAAATGGCCAAAATTTGACCTCCATTACTGGCCTGCTTGGCAATATCGAAACTGCC
>JASLDB010000260.1 GCA_030151665.1 Neisseriaceae bacterium | reverse complement strand
CTGTGAACAAAAATGCCATTCCAAATGATCCAGAAAAACCATTTGTGACTTCTGGCTTGCGTTTGGGCACACCAGCAATTACCACTCGTGGATTCAAAGAAGAAGAAACTCGCCAATTGGCCAATTTGATTGCTGATGTTTTAGAAGCACCGCAAGACGAAGCTGTTTTAGCCCGTGTTGCAGCTGAAGTAAAAGCACTTTGCGACAAATTACCTGTTTATGGTGCTTAATAAGCTTTTGGAATAAAGCAATACATAAAAAGCTGCTCAATTGATTTGAGCGGCTTTTTTTTATCTATATTAACCAATTATTCTTTTTTTGTTGAAATTAACTGCAAACACTTGCCAATAGCATATTCACAAGGCATGATAATAACTATTAACAAACATCGCCAACAGCCATGATCATTCTCATCCATGGCAGCCATTGGAAGACAATATGACGGAAAAAGATTTTTTACAAGCGCTTGCTGACAACAAATGGGAATTACAAGTTTATGCATCTGAAGATGACCATTCTCCTGGTTTGACCGTTGGACTTGTCGGCACATTTTATTTTGAACAAAATCAACAAAATCAACGCATCGCTCTGATAAAAGCCATTGAGAAATACCAAGCTTTCTGTGGTCAAACTTTGCGATCTGGTTATTTTCACACCACCCATACTGAAGCATTTACAGAAAAAGCACAACAATGTTTTCTGGATTATTTAGCACACAGTCAACCCGATACCGTTTGCCGCTTCGAATGGAGCTCAGAAGAAAATAGCTGGTCTGAATATGTTGGTGATTACAATATTGCTGCACATTTACCCACATTGGATGACGAAGTCAACAAGCAAGCTTTGTCCGCATTTCGTTTCTATGTTCCATTAGAACAAATTGCCAACAAACCCGCGTTAATTGAGTTGGTTTTGGATATCAGTAATATTCTACAGCCTTTAACGGCTTTATTCGGTTTGGCCATGCAAACCACTTATCATGATGAATTCCGAGCCTCAGAATATGAAGTGACCCACCATTTTTATGGCATAGATTTACAAACCTTAAGACCCAATATTGTGGATTACCGTGAGGAAATCGTTAGCTTTAACTGGCTGACCATTTTGGATCAACGTTTTGTAAATCAATTGGGTGGTATAAAACAATTACAAAATGAGTTTCAAGCACAGCCTGAGATTAAAATTCACCCTTATGCACATGGTGCTGCCATTCAAGCGGGTGAATTTCCACAATTAATTAATGCCCAAGAAACACCCTATCCTGATAGCTATGTTGCCATCAATGCAATACTTAAATCCATCCGCACGAAAAAGGCTATTTCTCTTACCCAAATGGATAGCATGGATGGTTCTGAAAACTATTTGAAACAACCCAAAGAGTGGGTAGAGCGTTTTGATAATAGCCCGATACCTCAATAAACATGATGAATCTTTAAATGAAGAATTCATCTTAATAAATTTGAAAAACAATCATGAAAGTCATCTGACTAAGCAATGTGAAAAAGCCAGATTCACACCATAAAAAATAGCTGCCATAGGCAGCTATTTTTTATGGTGTTATTTCGCTCAATGCTTTTTACTAGAGCGATTATTGGTTTTCTTTGCATCTTGAAAACGCTCAGTCGGATGCCACGCAGTTCGAGCTACTTGTGTTTTACCCTTGCCTTTTGTTGTGGTTGAGCGTGCTTGTGCAGCCATTGGTCGTTTAGCAGATGAGGCTTTTCCCTTGTTACCAAGTGGTTTTCCCGATGATTTGCTGCCTTTACTCGGTGGTACCCAATCAGCAGGTTGAGTGGGTGGAATCAAATGTTTTTTACTGTAGCCAATCAAATCACCACGCCCCATGTCCAATAAGGCTTGACGCAACATCGGCCAGTTATCTGGGTGGTGGTAACGCAAGAATGCTTTGTGCAATTTTCGGCGTTTGCCTTCTTTGACAATATCCACTTTATTTGAGCTGCGTGACAATTTTTTCAATGGGTTGCGTCCACTGTGCCACATGGTCGTTGCCAATGCCATGGGAGTTGGCATAAAGGTTTGTACCTGATCCAGACGGAAATTATTGTTTTTTAGCCACAGTGCCAAGTTCATCATGTCTTCATCACTGGTGCCTGGGTGTGCTGCAATGAAATATGGAATCAAATACTGTTCTTTACCCGCTTCTTTGCTCGCTTTTTCAAATAATTCCTTAAAGCGATCGTATTTTTTCATCTCGGGTTTCATCATCATCGACAATGGACCAGCTTCAGTATGCTCTGGGGCAATTTTTAAGTAACCACCAACATGATGGGTTACCAACTCCTTGATGTACTCAGGACTTTCCACCGCCAAGTCATAACGTAAACCTGAACCAATACTGATTTTTTTCACGCCATCAATTGAACGAGCTTTGCGATATAACGAAATCAAAGAAGAATGGTCAGTATTTAAATTGGGGCAAATATCAGGCCACACACAAGACAATTTGCGGCAATTTTTTTCAATGTCATGTGATTTACATGCCATGCGATACATATTGGCAGTGGGGCCACCCAAATCTGAAATATAGCCTTTAAAGCCTTCGGTTTTGTCACGAATTTCTTCGATTTCTTTTAACACCGATTCATGAGAGCGACTTTGGATAATGCGACCTTCATGCTCGGTAATTGAACAGAACGTACAACCACCAAAGCAACCACGCATAATATTAATGGAAAATTTAATCATTTCCCAAGCAGGGATATGGGCATCGCCATAGCTTGGGTGTGGATTGCGGGCGTATGGCAAACCAAAAACAAAATCCATCTCTTCTGTTGTCAAGGGAATCGGTGGTGCGTTTAACCACACATCTCGCTCACCATGCAATTGCACCAAAGCACGGGCATTGCCTGGGTTGGATTCTAAGTGCAAAGTTCGACTGGCATGGGCATACAAAACAGGGTCATATGCCACAGCTTCAAAACTGGGGATACGCACCACTTGTTGATGACGTTCTTGGCGGCGGGCTTCCGCTCGCTCTTTTGCTGTCATCAATACAATGGGCTTGGCGTGTGCTTTTACGTCCTCATCTCGAGCAGCCAGTTCTTCTGGGCTTAATTCTTGGTAAGGATTCAAAATGGTATCAACTTTACCAGGAACATCCACCGTGGTTGAGTCAATTTCAATCCACTCTTGGTTGTCAGGGGTTTTACCATGTGCAATCAAAAAAGCTGTACCACGAACATCTTTAATGTCTTTTAAACGGACACCAGCAGCACGTCGATGTGCCACTTCCACCAATGCGCGCTCTGCGCTGCCATACAGTAACAAATCAGCACGAGCATTAATCAGTACAGATGGACGCACTTTATCAGACCAATAATCGTATTGGGCAATTCGACGTAAACTGGCTTCAATTGAGCCTATCATCACATCCACACCGGGATAAGCTTCTTTACAGCGCTGTGAATAGACAATTACTGCGCGATCTGGCCGTTTATTGGGCTTGGCATCTGGGGTGTAAGCATCATCTTGACGGGCTTTTTTATCAGCCGTATAACGATTAATCATCGAATCCATATTACCCGATGTCACACCAAAAAATAAATTGGGCTCACCCAAAGCACGGAATGCTTCAGCACTTGTCCAATCTGGCTGGGCAATAATGCCCACGCGAAAACCTTGTGCTTCTAATAATCGTCCCACCAAAGCCATACCAAAACTTGGGTGGTCGATATAAGCATCCCCTGTCACCAAGATAATGTCGCAAGAATCCCAGCCCAATTCGTCCATTTCAGCTCGAGTCATGGGTAAAAATGGCGCAGTGCCAAAGCGTTGCGCCCAATATTTTTTATAAGAAGAAAGTGGTTTCTGGGCAGAAGGGTGTGTGTTCATGGTAGTTAGACAACTTATTGGTATCAAAAATCAGGCGCTATTGTCGCATAATTTACCGCTTTGCGCTTAGTCAAACTAACATATGTCTTGCACAATGCAGCAAATCAACCACAATAGCAAAACATTGATTTATTTAAATTTTCAATACACCCTCT
>JASLDB010000156.1 GCA_030151665.1 Neisseriaceae bacterium | reverse complement strand
AAATTTAAGGATACACAATGAACGGTAAATATTACTACGGCACAGGTCGTCGCAAAAGTTCAGTTGCTCGTGTGTTCTTGCAAAAAGGCAGCGGCAACATCATCGTAAACGGCCGTCCAATCGACGAATTTTTTGGCCGTGAAACCAGCCGAATGGTTGCTCGTCAACCTTTGGCATTGACTGAAAACCTAGAATCTTTCGACATCAAAGTGAATGTTGCAGGTGGTGGTGAAACAGGTCAATCTGGTGCGATTCGTCACGGTATCACTCGTGCATTGATCGACTATGATACAGCATTGAAACCAACATTGTCACAAGCTGGCTTTGTTACTCGTGATGCTCGTGAAGTTGAACGTAAAAAACCAGGTCTACGCAAAGCACGTCGCGCAAAACAATTCTCAAAACGTTAATTCATTTTGCAGATCAAAAACCGCTCCATTGGGGCGGTTTTTTTGTGCTCGCATACTTTTTCAAACTCTTCTTTGCATCTTCTTCATAAAATCCCTACAATACTGATTTACATCAATTGATTCTCATAGGCAGACAGGTCAATGAATAAGCAATTTAAAGTAGGCATTGTTGGCGCCACAGGCTACACAGGCGTAGAATTATTAAGACTCCTAGCTAACCACCCCCACATCGACGTTATTGCCGTGACGAGCCGCCAAGAAGCAGGCAAAGCCATTGCAGACTACTTCCCAAGTTTACGGGGATTTTACGATTTGGTTTTTCAAAGCCCAGAACAAGTCGATTTTAGCCAATGTGATTTGGTGTTTTTTGCCACGCCACATGGCGTTGCCATGAATGAAGCCCCTGCCCTTTTGGCTCAAGGTATCAAAATTGTTGACCTATCTGCCGATTACCGCATTCAAGACCAAGCCACATGGGAGAAATGGTACGGCATGCCCCACAGCAGCCCTGAATGGATTAGCAAAGCCGTTTATGGATTGTGTGAACTCAACCGCAGTGATATTCAAAATGCTCAACTGATTGCTACACCAGGTTGCTACCCCACAGCAGTGAGCTTACCATTGTTACCACTCATCCAACACAATGCCCTAATTGATAACAGCCCCATTATTGCCGATTGCAAATCAGGTGTTTCTGGTGCTGGCCGCAAAGCCAGTATCGGCTCATTATTTTGTGAAGCAGGTGACAATTTCAAAGCATATGGCATCACAGGACACAGACACTTACCAGAAATTCGCCAATCGATTGCCTTATTCGATCCGCAAATGGCAAAAAATTTTATTTTTGTGCCACACCTAACCCCCTTGATTCGTGGCATGCATGCCACCATCTATGTAGAAGCCAAAGATGGTATCTGCTTACATGACATACTGAGTCAACATCATCAAAACAATGCTTTTGTTGATATCATGCCACAAGGCAGCCACCCAGAAACCCGCTCTGTCAAAGCTTCTAATCAATGCCGTATTAGCGTGCAAAAAGCCCCAGATACGGAAAAAAATAGCTGGGTAATTTTGTCAGTGATTGATAACTTGGTCAAAGGTGCTGCGGGCCAAGCCATACAGAATATGAATTTAATGCTGGGATTGGATGAAAACTTGGGCTTATCCCATGTCCCGATCCTTCCCTAAATACTGCATACCAAAAAAGGAAAACTCCATGTCAGAACAAGAAAGCCCTATTGTCTTTACTGAAAGCTGCTGCAATAAAGTAAAAGACTTAATCGCAGAAGAAAACAACCCCAATTTAAAATTGCGTGTTTTTGTCAATGGTGGTGGTTGCTCAGGCTTCCAATACGGTTTTACATTTGATGAAATCACCAACGAAGATGATTTTGAAATTCAAAAAGATGGCTTAAGCTTCTTGGTTGACCCAATGAGCTACCAATATTTAGTGGGCGCTGAAATCGATTACACAGAAAGCCTACACGGCTCACAATTTGTGATTCGCAATCCCAATGCCACCACTACTTGTGGTTGTGGCTCATCATTCTCAGTATAACGAGATCCAAGAAAAAAGCTGCCAATGGCAGCTTTTTTAATATGAACATCCTCAATTTCATACCAATTATTGCTTCATGTAGATACCCAAAAAGAATTAGCAAAACTTAGATTCAGCAACAAAAAAAAAGCAGCCGAAGCTGCTTTTTTTATAATAAATTAAATCAGAACAGTGCATCCAAATTGGCATTGGATTTACCAGCACCTGCTCCACCACCATTACTGGGTGCAGCAGGGGTATCACCAGTACCTGCTCCTGTTGGAGCACCTCCGCCATTGCCAGTATTGCTTGGCGAAATGGTCACACCACCTTCATCAGAAATACCGCTCTCATTGGTCGCGCCACTGGCTCGATTATCCAAACCCAAATTCGGGTTGGTACTTTGGTATTCTTGATAGAAGTAATCGCTACCACGTTGCACCAATCCAGCAGGTGCCTTCACGGTTACGACAGGCTTACCTTTTAACGATGCTTTCATGTACTCAACCCACACAGGCAAAGCAATTACACCACCGTAACCCGATGGGCCTAAGCTAGCAGGTTGGTCAAAGCCCACATAAACAGCTGTTACCACATGTGGGTTATAGCCCACAAACCAAGCATCTTTACCTTGGTTGGTTGTCCCTGTTTTACCGTAAATATCAGCACGTCCCAAAGCATTTGCTCTTGAAGCTGTACCCATGCGCACCACATCACGCAACATGGAGTTAATAATAAAGGCATTGCGAGGATCAATGGCCAATTTGGCATTTTCACCAGCTACCAATGGCTTGGTTTGCGCACGCAATCGACCCGAACCATCATAAATTTTATCGATAATATACGCTGAAACTCGGTAACCACCATTGGCAAAAATAGCATAGGCTTCTGCCATTTGCATTGGTGTAACAGAACCTGAACCCAAAGACATTGCCAATGTAGCAGGATGTTCTTTGGCTTTAAAACCAAAACGTTGAATATAGTCTTGTACATACTGTGGTGTCACCGCCATCATAATGCGAATGGTGACCATGTTTTTCGACGCCACCAAAGCTTGACGCAAGGTAATGTAACCGGCGTAACGACCATTGGAGTTTTTCGGACGCCAAGGCTTACCACCTGCACCCATGCCTGGGATTTCAATCGGCGCATCATTCACCACACTAGCAGATGTAAAACCTTTTTCGATACCTGCAGAATAAATAAATGGTTTAAAAGTCGAACCAGGTTGACGCCAAGCTTGAGTTGCACGGTTAAATGAGCGTTGATAAAAATCATAACCGCCCGCAATAGCCTGCACAGCCCCCGTTCTTGCATCAATGGATATCAAGGCACCTTGTAAATCTGGTGATTGCACAACAACCCATTTGCCACCATTCGATTTAACCCGAATCACTGCGCCTTCTTGTACTTGCTTTTCACCCAATTTGCTGTTGTTAATTGCACTTTGTACCAAGCTTATTTGGGCGCCAGTCAAAGTCATGCGACCATGACGCTCTGCATACACCTCTAAGCGGCCATTGCTGGCCTTTAATACCACCGCAGGCACACGATCTTCGACTGTGTGTAAAGTGGATAAATACTGCTCCAATTGATCTTCTAAATCACCTTCCTGTTGCATGCTTTTTAAATTAACCAAAGCTTCTGCACCATGAAAACGACGACCACGATCAAAAGTATCCAACGCTTTACGCAATGATTTAGTTGCCACTTTTTGTAAATCAGCATTAACGGTGGTATACACTTTAAAGCCTTGTGTATAAGCTTCTTCACCGTATTTTTCCACCATGGCTTGTCTAGCCATTTCTGCGGCATACAAAGAATACTCATCCAAATCAAAACTTGGACGTTCATATGATAATTTTTCAGACAAGGCAGCATTCTTTTCAGGCTCAGTAATCATGCCCAATTCTTGCATATTGTTCAAAATATACGCTTGGCGTACTTTCGCTCGATCAGGATTCACCACCGGATTAAATGCAGAAGGTGCTTTAGGCAAACCTGCCAAAATAGTAGCCTCAGCCAAATCCAAATCTTTCACCGGTTTATTAAAATAAGCTTCAGATGCAGCAGCAAAACCATAAGCACGTTGACCTAAATAAATTTGGTTAAAATACAATTCCAAAATTTGGTCTTTACTCAAGCTTTTTTCAATCTTATATGCCAATAGCGCTTCATTGAATTTACGTGTAAAGGTGCGCTCATTGGTTAAGAAAAAGTTTTTAGCCACTTGCTGGGTAATGGTACTGGCACCAGATTGCACTGAACCCGAGGTAAAGTTACCAATCAAGGCACGCATGACACCAACCACATCAACGCCCCAATGATCATAAAAACGCTTGTCCTCTGCGGCAATGACGGCGTTTTTTAACACATCCGGAAATTCATCAATTTTCTTAAAGGAGCGGCGCTCTTCACCATAAGAACCGATTAATTTGCCATCTGCAGAGTAAATTTGCAGTGGCATTTTGGGATTGTAATGCGTCACCGCATCCAATGTTGGTAATTTAGGGTACGTTACCAAAACAGCAATCGCCAATAAACCGATGCCGAACAGAATTAAACCCAAAAAAAGGCCTAAAAACGTACCAAGAATTTTCTTTATCATGGTTTTTATCAAATTTCTTTATTAAAAAGTTGTACAAAGTATAAGTTCAAAGCTACCCTAATGTCAGTTAAAAAAAATATACCAATGATTTTTTAATATCTCATTCCTGGGAATTATGAAATGAAAATCCTCAAAAAAGATTCGTCGAAGAAAAAAGATGATACCAAAAAAAAGGTATCAATGAGCAAGAACAAGGGTTCTAGCATCACCAGTCGCACCTTAATCGGTGTGGATATTACTGACCACCAAATTAAGACAGTGGCACTTAGCGGCAGGGGCTTATCCTCTTTAACACTAGAGAAATATGCCATCACGCCATTGGAGGCAAACGTAATAAATGATGGAAAGATAAATGATGAGGAAAAACTCGTCGCATCTTTACAACAAAACTTGAAAACATTGCATACTGCCAACAAAGGCTTTATTGCAGCCATGCCTGAAGTGCTTTCAACCATTCAAACTTTCATGTGCGCGTCAGAAGATGCTAATGATTTAGAAGAAATCGCTGAATTTGAAGTGAATCAAATCGCAGATATCGATGAAATCAATTATGACTTCCAACCCATTGATGATATTCATCATAGTGGCAATAAAAAAGGTGACCAAGAAATTTTACTTGCGTTAACACGCAAAGAAGACCTCGAACCACGCCTTTACTGCCTTGAAGAAGCGAAAATGGTACCTTTGCTGTACATGGACATTGATACTTTTGCCAGCATCAATGCTTTTAGTCATTGGATTAACACCCAACAGCCTGAATTAAGCAATGAAATCATTGCCATTTGTGACATTGGCACGACGAATACCCACATTATGATTGTGAAAAATGGACAAACCATTTTCAAGCAGCAAGCAGACATGGGGTCTCGCTATCTAGAGCAAGCCATTCAACGTCAATACCAAGTTGGTACTGACGAGGCGATTAAAATTAAACTCGACAGCAACAAACCACAAGGTTACAAAGATGTTGAGGATCATTTTAATGAACAAGTCGCCTCGACTGTACAACGTGCGTTCCAGTTTTACAAAACCATGGATATTGGCAGTGGCCCTGAAGCCAATGTGAAACAAATTGTCTTAACAGGTGGTAGCTCTAAAATTACCAATCTCAATAATGCCATTGAAGCATTGTGTAACACACCAACACAAGTCGTGAATCCTGTTGAATTTTTAAACCAATCCAAACACATTAGTGGTAAACAACTGACCCATGATGCGCCCATGCTCAATGTTGCATTTGGTCTATGCTTAAGGGGTTTCAATGATTAAGCTTATTCAAATTAACTTACTGCCATACCGTGAAGAAGCCAAAAAAGCTCAACAAAAGCAATTTACCCAAATCTTAGCCTTAGCTGGCGTCGTTGGAGTAGGCTTGGCCGTATTAGGCTATCTAGGCTTAGCCCAAGCAATTAGCAGTCAAGATGACCGCAATAACTACTTGCAAACAGAAATTACCAATTTGGATGCGCAAATTAAAAAGGTCAAATTGCTCAATGAAGAGAAAAAGAACTTTATGGCCCGTAAGCAAAAAGTAGAAGAACTACAAAACCAACGCTTTGTTGCTGCACAAATATTAAATGACTTTAATCGACTACTACCTGATGGCATGTATTTAACTGAACTGAAGAGTGATGGCCCCACTGGCTACACAATTAACGGCAAGGCCAACAGTGATAACAAAGTGGCCTTATTCATGAAATCTTTGCCAAGCACTGGGGTTTTTGGCACAGCCGAACTCGATAGCATTAAAAAAGAAACGGATGCACAAAGCTTTACACTCAAAGCACCATTGGCCCCTAAAAACAAACAAGTTGATGAAGCCAATCCAGCAGAAGGGGGTAATTGATCATGGCCAAAGCCAATTTAAAACAAATGGACTTGAACAAACTTTATCTATTGAGCATGCCAATTAAATTGGGCATTGCTGCTGTGGTTAGCATCTTGATTGTTGTTTTGGCTTACTTTGTCTTATTCAGTACACAACTCACAGAGCTTTCTGAATTAGAAGAAAAAGAAGGCACGCTAAAAACGGAACTGGAAAACAAAGCCATCCAAGCAGCCAATTACAAAAGTTTAGAAGCAGAGTTGGTTCAACTACGTCAAGCATTTGCCGTATTATTAAAACAATTGCCTACCGATTCTGAAGTGCCTCGCCTCATTCAAGAACTGAACCAAGCTGCCACCAACAATGGCATGAGTTTTGATAGCTTACAACCGCAAGCCAAGGTGCAGTCAGATGCGATTGATATTTTGCCCTACAAAGTATCATTGACAGGTGACTATATGCAATTGGCCAATTTTGCCCGCGATGTAGGTAATTTATCGCGCATTGTTACTTTGGATGAAATCAATCTAAAACCCAAAAATGATGCCAAAGGTAAAACCACACAATTGGAGCTCACAGCTACGGCCAATACCTATACGGCAGCAGCCCAAAAAGCAGAAGAGCCTGCAGCAGAAAACACCGCTGCTAGTGAATAACCATGATTTATTGGCAATCAATAAATGCCAATAAAACAACAGGATACAATCATGAAAGTAAAATTAATGACCATCGCTGCCCTGCTGACACTCATGGGCTGCTCACCTCACGGTGATTTAGAAGAATGGGTACAAAACACCCAAAAAGAAGCACTGGCCAAAAGACTACCCAAAACAGCACAAGAGCCTGTTATTTTAGAAAGTTACAATCCACCAGCATTCACTGGTTTACATGCATTTGATTCACAACGCCTAAAAGATGTTAAAAACAGTGATAGTCAAGATGAAAATGCACCAGATAGGAACCGACCCAAAGAAGTTTTGGAAAATTTCGACATCGATGCCACAGAATATGTTGGTTCTCTAACCAAAAATGGCAGTGCTGTTGCTTATATACGAGCTGATGGCTATACCTACACCATCAAAGTAGGCAATTACATTGGCACCAATTTTGGTCGCCTAATTAAAATTGAACCCGATCAATTGGTATTAGAAGAAACCGTTGAAGATGCAGATGGCAAATGGAGTAAGCGTGAAGCCACCATTCCATTGTCAGGCTCAGACTCAGCCCCATAAAAAAAACAATTGAAAATCATACTTAAAGGTACAATAAATGAATAACATGACAGTCAAAATTCTATCTGGGATTGGTTTAACCTTGGCATGCCAAGCTGCATTTTCAGGGGCCATCACGGATATCAAAGTCACTTCGCTATCGAATCAACAAAAAATCATCAAAATTAAATTTGATCGAGACTTGGTTGAGCCCAAAGGCTTTTTAAGCAACAACAACACTGCATTGACTTTGGATTTCAAAGGCAGCAATGTGGCATTGGCACAACCGTATTTAGAATACAATGATGGCATCTTAAAAAGCATTACCGCTGCTGAAGATGGGAAGCGTACCCGTGTGGCATTGGCATTAGGCCAAGCCAGTGAGTTCTATACTGAAAAAAAGGCTGACGAAATTTGGGTTTATGTGAGTGGTCGCCAAAGCAAAAACATGGCTCCAACTACCACCACAGAGGACACTGTTAGAACACCAGCACCGATTATTATCAAAGAAACCATTATTCAAAACAGTAGTACTGATAATGCGGCTGGTATCAGTACATCACCCATGCAAATGACTTTTAACAAAGGCACAAAAAACAGTGGTCGTGTGGTATTAAGCATTCCTGCCGGTGCCACTGCCCCAGATATTAAAAAAACCGCCTTTAGTTTAACCATTAACTATGCCAACACCCCGCTACCTGCTGCTGACCAAAAGAAATTGGACACCAGTGAATTACTAACACCTGTTCAATCAGTCTCACTAGAACGAATTGGCAATAGCACCCAAGTTGTGATTACCAATAAAGGAACATGGGATTACAAGCAATATCCTGAAAATGGCCAATACGTTTTTGAAATCATTCCCAAAACTGAGATGTCAGAATCTGGTACATCGCCTCTAGATCGCAAAAAGAACTTCAAAGGCAATAAAGTTACTCTAGACTTTCAAAATATTGAAGTGCGTACTGTTTTGCAAATTTTGGCCAAAGAATCAGGTATGAATATTGTTGCTAGCGATACTGTTGCTGGTAGCATGACATTGAATTTAAAAGATGTCCCCTGGGATCAAGCTTTAGACTTGGTAATGCAGTCACAAAATCTAGACATGCGTAAACAAGGCAATATTATCAATATTGCGCCAAGAGATGAATTATTTGACCGAGACAAAAAAACATTGGCCTATGATGGTGAACTTCGCACCTTAGGCCCCTTAATTTCTCAAACTTATCAATTAAAATACGAGAATGTTGAAGAGTTCAAGAAAATTTTGCGCATTGAAGACAGTGGCTCTTCAGATAGAAATTCCATTCTCTCAGAGCGTGGCAGTGCATTGATTGACCCAGCAACCAATACCTTAATTATTACAGACAATGCCTTTATTATTAAGCGTTTCACTGCCTTAATTGAAGAATTGGATGTTCCTGCTCAACAAGTCATGATTGAAGCTCGCATTGTTGAAGCCCGTGATGATTTCCTCAGACAATTGGGCACCAAATTAAACTATGAAGGTCGCACTGGTAAATGGGGTGGTGGTGGTAGCTCTGGCGACAGAATTGATTGGAAAAACGCCAATGGATGGATTCCATCTAACAATGGCATGGGTATTATTCGTCAAGGTGCATCATCAGTGGTTGCCTTTACCCTTGAAGCCAAACAAAATGAAGGCCAAGTGAAAATCATTTCGTCTCCACGCGTGTTAACACAAGACCGAAAAGAAGCCATGATTGAAAAAGGTACTGAAATCGCCTATCAAGAGGCTTCTTCATCTGGCGCTACATCAACATCCTTTAAAAAAGCCGTATTGGGTTTAACTGTGACGCCTCAAATCACACCTGATGGCAACATCATCATGGATTTGAACATCACCAAGGATTCAGTGTCTAAAATACAATCTTCTAAGGAAGGTGCTCCTGCTATTGATACCAATCGGGTTAAAACCCAAGCCATGGTTGAAAATGGTGGTACTTTAATCTTAGGTGGTATTTATGAAGAGAATAATTCACAAACCGAGACCAAAGTACCATTATTGGGTGACATTCCATTGATTGGTCACCTATTTAAATCAACTGAAAAGAAACGCGATAAATCTGAATTGTTAATTTTTATTACGCCAAGAATTGTTCCTAACAGCAACAACACCTTACGCCACTAAAATTAACTACGCAAAATAAATAAGTTCAGATACAATGCCTGCTATGGATAAAATAGCAGGCAATCTTTTTTTAATTGGACTGATGGCAGCTGGCAAAACCACCATTGGCAAGCAACTGGCCCAAGTCCTAGGTCTAGCCTTTCACGATTCTGACCAAGAAATTGTGCAAAAAACAGGTGCTAGCATTAACACTATTTTCGCTGTAGAAGGCGAAGCGGGCTTTCGTGACCGTGAAGAAGCTGTCATTGACTCTTTAAGTCAACAGCACAGTATTGTTTTGGCAACAGGTGGTGGTGCTATTTTGCGGGATAACAACCGACGTTATTTACAAGAACGTGGTACTGTTATTTATTTGCATACCAGCATTGATACCATTTTGGCACGGACACAATTTGATAAAACACGGCCATTATTGCAAGTCGACAACCCCAGGGCCAAGCTTGAGCCGCTTTACCAAGCCAGAGATCCCCTTTATCGCAGCATTGCTGATATCATTGTCTCAACAGAACATGGTCAAGTTAACGACATTATCCAAGAAATCACTGCGGCACTTCATTTAAAACAAGGTCAGTTATGATAAGCACTTGGGTCCATACCCCGTCTAAATCCTATCCTATTCATATTCAAGCAGGTTTATTACAGCATTTAAGTGAACACTTACCGCTTAAGGCCAATAGCCCTGTGGCCATTATCAGCAATGTGACGGTTGCACCTCTTTATCTAAAAACCGTACAACATGCCTTAGATCAACTACAGTTACAGCACTTCACCATTACTTTGCCTGACGGCGAGTGCCATAAAAACTGGGAAACCCTTAATTTAATTTTTGATGGTCTATTGCAAAACCATGCAGAAAGAAGCACAACCCTTATTGCCTTAGGTGGCGGTGTCATTGGTGACATGGTTGGCTTTGCCGCTGCTTGTTATCAACGAGGCATCCCATTTATCCAAATCCCCACCACCTTATTAAGCCAGGTTGATTCATCGGTGGGTGGCAAAACCGCCATTAATCACCCCCTTGGTAAAAACATGATTGGTGCTTTTTACCAACCCGAAGCTGTTTTCATTGATTTAGACACATTAAAAACCCTACCCGAACGCGAGTTTTCTGCTGGGCTGGCTGAAATCATTAAATATGCACTACTGGGTAACCTACCCTTTTTAACATGGCTAGAAAACAACATTGATACCTTGATGGCTCTAGATACCAAAGCACTTAGTTATACCATTCAAACTTGCTGTGAAATGAAAGCCGCCATTGTTAATGAAGATGAAAAAGAACAAGGCAAACGTGCCTTATTAAATCTTGGTCATACTTTTGCCCATGCTATTGAAGCTGAAATGGGCTATGGGGTTTGGTTACATGGTGAAGCAGTCGCTTGTGGCCTGGTGATGGCTTGTCGTTTATCAGAAGAATTAGGACATTTGAGCGCCAAGGATACAGAACGCGTGATTCATTTACTCAACAAAGCCAAGCTTCCGACGAAGGCACCGCAATTTTCTACTGACAAATGGATTGCACACATGCAGCATGACAAAAAAGTCGCACAGGGTACCATTCGCTTTATTGCCCTACATGCTCTTGGTGATGCCTATCAAACAGGGCATATCGACCCAAGACAAATTGAACAAGCAATTTTAGCAACAGTTTAATGACAAATAGACAGCCACAAGCTGTCTATTTGTCATTAAGGCACGCCAAACCAAGCACTTGCCTGTTTTTTTAGATTAAATACGTTACAATGGGTGAAAGATAATTTAGACCATTCTTCCTTGCGAGAACGAGCATGCGACCACATTACCTACACGACTTATTCAACCCCAAACATTTGGCAGTGGTCGGTGCCAGTGATCGACAAAATTCAGTCGGTCAAATCGTCTTTACCAATTTATTGTCTAGCCAATTTCAAGGCAAAATCACCCCAGTTAATTTAAAGCACAATTTGGTGGGTGGTATTCATGCCACTCACAAGCTTAGCCAAATCAAAGAAAAAGTCGATGTTGCCATTATCACGACCCCACCTTTAAGTTACGACAATGTGGTCAAAGATGCAGCAAAAGGCAAAATTCGCTTTTTGGTTTTGGTTAAAACCATGGAAGACCAAAGCGAAGAAGATTTAATTTGCCTACAAAAAGCCATTAAAACAGCCAAAAAACTGGGGGTTCGCTTATTAGGGCCTAGTGTATTGGGGCTATTGCGCCCAGTAGTAGGCTTAAATGCCAGCTCCTATGCCACCCATAGCCTACCTGGTAATTTGGCCTTAATCAGTCAATCCAGTGCCCTGTGTACTGCCATGTTAGAGTGGGCAAAAGATCGAGAAATTGGTTTTTCAACCATCGTATCACTGGGGGAACACACTTGGGATATTGATTTTGGCGAAATTCTTGACTACTTGGTTCATGACCGTTCGACCCAAGCCATTTTATTGCATATTCAATATGTCAACAGTGGTCGAAAATTCTTAAGCGCTTTGCGCGCAGCTGCACGTGTTAAACCCGTTGTGGTGATTAAATCAGGTCGTTCGTTTGAACAATTTGATGGTTTATCCACAGCCAGTCGAATTATTGATCGAACCGATGTTTTTGAATGTGCCTTGGCTAGGGCTGGGGTGTTACGTGTCAATACCATTTCGCAAATGTTTACCGCCGTTAAAGTTTTGGCTGCCAATTACAGAAGCCAAGGCAATCGCTTGGCCATTATTTCCAATGGCAAAGGTTTGGGCGTATTGGCGGCAGACCGAGCCTTGGACATTCACGTTCCTATTGCAACACTATCTGGTGATACCTTGCAATCTTTGAACAATGTTTTGCCCGTCAATTGGTCGCATTGCAATCCCATTGATATTTTAAGTGACGCCAGTCCATTGCGTTTTAGAACCGCAGTCAAACTTTGTTTAGACGATGCCAATGTTGATGGCGTGTTGGTGATTTTTACCCCGCAAATTGGCACTGACCACATCAGTACTGCTCAAATGATGGTGCAATTGCAGCGTGAGAGCAGCAAACCTTTGATTTTAACGTGGCTAGGTGAAGAAAAAGTTAAAGACAGCCGCCTATTATTGGCTAAATCCCGCTGTGTCCAATTCCATGCGCCTGAATATGGCGTAGAAGTCTTTAAAAAACTAGCTGAATACCATCGCAACCAAGAATTGCTATTACAAACCCCTCGCCCACTCCATAATGAATGGCCTGAGCCCAACTTTATTGATGCACATAAATTATTGACCAAGGCCAAACGCAACAAACATGCCTTGTTATCAGAAGCCATTTCCAAAGAATTATTAGGCTTATTTCATATCAAAACCAACGATACCCGTTTGGTGCAAACCATCGAAGAGGCCATCGCTGTTGCAGAAGAGATTGGCTACCCCATTGCCCTAAAAATTGATTCCAGTGAAATTTTTGATCGTTCTGAAATTGGTGCTATTCAACTGAATATTGGCAATCAAGAAGCCTTATGTGAAGCATATCAGCGCATTACCTCACAAGTTAGTACACACTATCCTGATGCCAATATCTACGGCATGAGTATACAACCCATGTTAAACATGAAACACATGCGTGAAGTAATGATTAGCGTAGCACAAGACCCTGTATTTGGCCCTATTATCACATTTGGTTCTGGTGGTGTATCTGCCGTCATTCAAAAAGACACGGCATCGTCCTTGCCACCATTAAACGAATATCTTATTAACGACATGGTCACACACACCAAAATTGGCAAAACCCTACAAGTTTTTAAAAATATGCCAGCTATCAATAATGACGCTTTACAAGATATTTTCCTCAAAGTGTCTGAAATGGTATCTGAACTACCGGAAATGGCTGAATTGGAGTTAAATCCCATTTTTGTCAATCATGAACAAGCCATTGTGGTTGATGCCAAAGTCGTATTGGATTTGGAATACAAAAAACAAGACCGCTATGACCACATGGCCATCATGCCTTACCCTCATCGCCTTGAGAATGAACAAATCTTAAAAAATGGCACCTCAGTCTTGATTCGCCCTTCCCGACCAGAAGATGCTGACATGGTACAAGACTTTGTGCGCAATTTGTCTGATCAAAGCCGATACAACCGCTTTATGTCTAGTATTAAGCAATTGTCACAATCGGTCTTGGTTCGATTTACCCAATTAGATTATGACCGAGAAATGGCCTTAATTATGGTCAAACACGACACCAAAACTGGTGATAAATTATTGGGCATTGCTCGTTATGTCACCGATCCTGATATGGAAGTGTGTGAATTTGCAACATCAGTAGCGGATGAATGGCAAGGTCAAGGCATTGCCAGTATTCTCATGAATCAATTATTTGATGTAGCACGCGATCAAGGATTGGTATTAATGCGTGGTGAGATATTGGTTTCCAATACTGCCATGAGCAAATTGATGCAAAAACTGGGTTTTACAATACGAAGAGACCCTGACGATAACAGCATTTATATTGTTGAAAAACCACTTTACACAGAAAATACAACAGCACCAAAGACAGCAAAGCACTAAATGCTTGCCATATATACATTAATTAGCCTAAAATACACGGTTTTCTCATACAGGCATTGAAGGAAAGAAAATGGTTGTTATCCGTTTATCTCGTGGTGGCTCTAAACACCGCCCATTTTATAACGTCGTGATCCAAGATTCACGCATGGCCCGTGATGGCCGTTTCATTGAGCGCATTGGTTTTTACAACCCAGTTGCCAATGAAAAACAAGAACGTGTGCGTTTAGACGCTGATCGTTTAAACCACTGGATTAGCAAAGGTGCTCAAATGAGCGACACCGTTGCTAAACTAGTTAAAAACCAAAAAGTTGCTGCTTAAGTATTAAATGACTCCCAATCAACGCAAACAGTTAACAATACCCGAAGGCCATGTGCCCATGGGTTACATTAAAGCCATTGTTGGTATTCACGGCTGGGTAAAAGTTCATACCGATACCGAACACGTTGATAGCTTGCTCGACTATGGTGTCTGGCATCTTGGTAAAGACCAAGCATGGCAAGATATTGAAGTAGAAACAGGCAAAGTGGCTAATGGCGTTTTACAAGTAAAATTTGCCAACATTGACACCCCTGAAGCAGCCATGCTGTTAAGAGGCTCAACCATTACAATCGATCGAGAAGACTTTGACACCCCTGCGGAAAATGAGTTTTATTGGACTGATTTAATTGGCATGTCGGTGGTTAACCGCGAAGGTCAAAACTTAGGAAAAGTAACCAGTCTACTTGAAACAGGTGCTCATGATGTCTTAGACATTCGTGGCGAATGGGGCCAAAAATTGATTCCATTTGTATCGCACTATGTAGATGCAGTTGACCATGATAGCAATACCGTGACTGTCGACTGGGGTACAGACTACTGATGCACATACAAGCCATCAGCATCTTACCCGAAATGTTTCAAAGCATTACAGAGTATGGCGTAACCTCACGAGCGTTAAAACAAAATTTGTGGCAGTTTTCTGCTATTAACCCTCGTCAGTTTGCGGACAATAAACTGGGTTATATTGATGACCGTCCTTTTGGGGGCGGACCTGGCATGATAATGATGGCACCGCCACTGGCAGCTGCAATTGAACATGCCAAGAATCAACACCACGGCAAAACACCGCCAAAAGTGATTTACCTAAGCCCACAAGGCAAGCCGTTTAACCATGCCAAGGCACAATCGCTTTCTAAAACCGATGGTTTTATTTTGCTTTGTGGTCGTTATGAAGGCATAGATGAACGACTATTAGAAACCCATGTCGATGAAGAAATTTCCATTGGTGATTTTGTGGTTTCTGGTGGTGAGTTACCCGCCATGATGATTATGGATGCGGTTCTTCGCTTGGTAGATGGTGTTTTAGGTGATGCCCAATCAGCAATAGAAGATTCTTTTGCTGATGGTTTATTGGATTGCCCACACTATACTCGCCCTTTGGTGTTTCAAGACCAAAATGTCCCTGATATTTTGCGATCTGGTCACCATAAAAATATTGCAACGTGGCGATTAAAACAGTCACTGCAACGAACTTTAGACAGAAGACCTGATTTACTAAATCAGCGTCCTTTAACAAAACAGGAATCTAGACTCTTGGCAATGGTTCAAGAGGAACGAGAGACCAATAAGAAATAGGACTTCAATCATGAATTTGATCGAACAATTGGAGCAAGAAGAAATTGCTCGCTTGGGTAAAACCATTCCTGAATTCGCGCCTG
>JASLDB010000202.1 GCA_030151665.1 Neisseriaceae bacterium | reverse complement strand
GCTTGGTTCTTAGTATTATGCAGCCACACCCTGCCTCTTGGCTATTGAGTATTGGCATTGCGGCTGTCTTTATGTTGGTGCTATTGCCAAAATACCAAGCACAACAACACGCATTGCGTGTGGGGCAGGTTGTTGAGGCCAATGTTGTTGATGTACGCCAGTGGTCACGAAAACGTGGCAGTGGTGCTGATGTTATTCAATATGAAGTCATTAGCCAATGGCGCCATCCTGATACCCAAGAAGTATACACGTTTATTAGCCCACCGTTAAAAGAAGACCCAAAAGCCAAGTTACCAAGCACTGTTGATATAAAAGTTGATTGGGACAATCCAAAAGCCTATATAATGGATTTATCCTTTTTATCCGAGTAGTTGGGTAAAAACAAGCACCATTTTGATGAGAAGAAAAAGACATGAATGAAGTATTTTATTTAGAAAAACATGAACACATTGCCTTGTGTGATTTATTAAAAGTCACTGGCGCAGCGCAAACAGGTGGTCATGCCAAACTGTTGATTCAAGACGGTAGTGTCTTGCGCAATGGCACGATTGAAACCCGTAAAACCGCAAAAATCGTGGCAGATGAAATCATTACCATGCCAGAAGAAGGCGTGACCATCATGGTTAAAGCTGGGTTTGATGAACAATAACACCTTACCACCTGAGCCAGTACAACCTGAAGATTGGGAATGCTGTGGCAGTGATTGTGGTGATGCATGTATTTGGGAAATGTATTACCATGACAAGCGATTATACGATGAAGCCTTGCGACAACAAAAAGACAATATCGAAGAAAGCAAAAAATGAGCATTGATTTACACAGCCACTCCAATATTTCTGATGGCGCGCTCAGTCCCACTGAAGTGGTGCAGTTGGCGCACCAAAATGGTTGTCAGGCATTGGCATTAACTGACCACGATCATGTGGGTGGTTTAGCAGAAGCCAAAGTGGCCACTGATGCAGTGGGCATGACCTTGATTAATGGGGTAGAAGCCTCAGTAACATGGAATGGTAAAGTGGTGCACATTGTGGGCTTGAATATTGACCCTGACAATGCCACATTAAATAAAAATCTTGCGCAAGTGCGCTCAGGGCGCATTGAACGATTGGCAGCCAT
The DNA here is from genome assembly GCA_030151665.1 of Neisseriaceae bacterium. Classification (GTDB taxonomy): domain Bacteria; phylum Pseudomonadota; class Gammaproteobacteria; order Burkholderiales; family Neisseriaceae; genus JASLFS01. The sequence goes on along the minus strand of JASLDB010000202.1, from coordinate 14,847 downwards.
TAGTGAGCGCTTAGCAAAAGTTGGTATTGACGGTGTTTATGAGGGTGCCTTGGCCAAGGCCAGTAATCCAGAAATGGTGGGGCGAGCACACATTGCCCGATTTTTATTGGGTGAGGGCCATGTTCGCAATATGCAACAAGCGTTTAAAAAATATTTGGGCGAAGGCAAGTGTGCTTATGTAAAGCATGAGTGGGCAGCATTGGAAGATGTTGTTGCGTGGATTGTGGGTGCTGGCGGTGATGCCGTTATTGCTCACCCTGCACGTTATGACATGAGTGCCACCAAAATGCGTGAATTGATTCAAGATTTTAAAACAGCAGGGGGTATTGGCATTGAAGTGGCATCGGGTAGCCACAGTGTGAACGAAATCCTCAATTATGCCATGTTGGCACAGCGATTTGAATTGTACGCCAGCAATGGCAGTGATTTTCACCAAATGGGTGAAGGTTGTTCAATTGGCTCACCACCTGCATTGCCACCGATTTGCCAACCCATTTGGCAACGGTGGTCATTGACAGCAACAAAGGAATTTAACTAATGGCTTTATTTTTAAGCATCCACCCAGACAATCCACAAGAGCGGTTGATTAAACAAGCGGTGGAGATTATCCGCAAAGGTGGTGTGGTGATTTACCCTACCGACTCATGTTATGCATTGGGTTGCGAATTGGGCAATAAAGCGGCGATGGAGCGTATTTTGCAGATTCGCCAAATGGATTTAAAACACCATTTGACCTTGGTTTGTCACGATTTGAGTGATATTGGCACGTATGCCAAAGTAGACAATAGCCAGTTTCGCTTATTAAAAGCAGCCACACCAGGCAGTTACACGTTTATTTTACAAGCTACTAAAGAAGTACCCAGTCGCACTTTGCACCCCAAACGCAAAACCATCGGCATGCGTGTTCCTGATAACCAAATTGCCCATGCCTTGCTAGAGCACTTGGGTGAACCCATGTTGTCTTGTACTTTAATGTTACCGGGTGAAGATTATGCTCCCAGCGATGCCTATGAGATTCGGGATGTATTGGACAACCAAGTGGACGTGATTATTGATGGTGGTTGGTGTGGCAATGAACCCACGACCGTGATTGACATGACCGATGGGATTGAATTAATTCGCCAAGGCAAAGGTGATATTGCCGTCTTGGGCCTTTAATGGGAAAACGATATGCCAGAAAATTTTGATTTAGCTAGGTTGTTAATTGCTATTTTGCCCATTTTATTGGCCATTACCTTGCATGAAGCGGCGCATGCTTATATGGCGCAGCGCTATGGTGACAATACTGCAGCACAATTGGGTCGGGTAACACTCAACCCCATTAGCCACATTGATCCCATTGGAACGATTGTTGTGCCATTGGCAATGTATTTAATGGCTCCTACTGGCTTCATCTTTGGTTGGGCAAAACCCGTACCGGTGATTACGCGAAATTTTAAAGATGTGCGGATGGGCATGCGAATGGTGGCGATTGCAGGACCGTTGGCAAATATACTAATGGCAATTGCTTGGGCAGTTATTTATGGCTTGTCTTTGCATATGGACAATAGTTTTAGTAAGCCATTAGGAGAAATGTCTGCTTTTGGCATGACATTTAATGTGGTGTTGTTTGTTTTAAATATGTTGCCAATTTTACCGTTAGATGGTGGACGCTTTTTGGATACATTCCTACCGATAAAAGCATCGATGGAGTTTCAAAAAATTGAACCCTATGGTACGTGGATTTTGTTGTTTTTATTATTTACCAAAGTTTTATATATTGTTATGGATCCAATGGTTGAGTTTATTTTGATGCCATTATTTGGTTTAATTGGGTTGATTTCGGGTATGTCTTAATAAGATACATAAAAACAAAAAGCCTCGCTAAATTTAGCGAGGCTTTTTGTTATGGACAAATTATTTTGCCATGTCCATGAACACATCCTTGGCAATGGCAATGGTTGCATCAATGATTTCAGGTGTGTGAGCAGCAGACATAGAGCACGCTTCAAAAGCAGATGGGCCAAATGCTACGCCACGGTCTAACATGCCATGGAAAAACTGTTTAAATGCTTCAGTATTGGTATTGGCCATGTCTTCATAGCTTTGTGGCAATTGTTTGCTAAAGTACAAACCATACATACCACCCACTGAATCCGCAATGAAATCCACGCCAGCAGCATCAGCCGCTTGGTGTAAACCATTCACCAATTGTTCAGTGCGAGCGCTGAGATTTTCATAAAAGCCGTCACGCTGGATGATTTCCAAGGTTTTTAAGCCCGCAGCCACCGCCACAGGATTGCCTGATAAGGTTCCTGCTTGGTAAACACCACCCAAAGGTGAAATACATGCCATGATGTCTTTTCGACCACCAAATGCAGCCAAAGGCATACCACCACCAATTACTTTGCCCATGGTGGTCAAATCAGGGGTGATGCCATGCAAAGACTGTGCGCCTTTTAATGCCACACGAAAGCCAGTCATGACTTCATCATAAATCAAAACCGAACCGTGTTTTTCGGTTAGTTGGCGCAAAGCTTGGACAAAAGCCGCACTGGGTTTAACCAAGTTCATGTTGCCAGCAAATGGCTCTAAAATCACACAAGCAACGGTATCACCTAATGCAGCAAAGGTTTCTTGCAATTGTTCGACATCGTTGTAACGCAATACCAAAGTGTGTTTGGTAAAGTCAGCAGGCACACCAGCAGAACTGGGGTTGCCAAAGGTCAATAAACCAGAACCTGCTTTGACCAATAAACTGTCCGAGTGGCCATGGTAGCAACCTTCGAATTTAATAATGGTATCGCGACCCGTAAAGCCACGCGCCAAGCGAATGGCACTCATGGTCGCTTCGGTGCCTGAACTAACCAAACGAACTTGCTCAACGCTTGGCATGATGGTGCAAATCTCACGGGCAATGTCCACTTCGGCAGCTGTTGGCGCACCAAAAGATAAACCATCTAATGCCACTTCACGGACGGCTTCAATGACCTCAGGGTGAGCATGACCAACAATCGCAGGGCCCCAAGAGCAAACATAATCAATGTACTGTTGGTCATTTTCATCCCAAACATAAGCACCTTGTGCTTTTTTAATAAAGCGAGGCACACCACCAACGCTACCAAAAGCACGCACAGGGGAATTGACGCCACCGGGGATGTATTGTTTGGCATCATTAAATAATTGTTCATTGCGATTCATGGGTTATCCTTTTCGATTGGATGATTAATTGTCATCCGTTTCATCTGCTGTCCAGCTAGAATAAGGGTGCTTGCTTAAATAAGCATTGGTAAATCGAGCATCAAAAGTAATTTCTTCACCTAACCAATCGGGTTTTGCAAAAGGCGTGGATTCGTCTGGTAGTTCAATTTCAGCCACCACAAGTGGCGCATTGGCACCAAAATATTCATCAACTTCAAAGGCAAAACCTTCGTGCTCGATGACGTAGCGTTGCTTTTCCAAAGAAAACGGGCACATGGTATCCAAAATCAGATTGGCATCAGCCACGGGAATTTCATATTCTAATTCATGGCGAGAAACATGAGAAATGGCACTTTTTAAGGTTAACCAAGCCGTGTTGTCGGCAATGCGGACACGAATGGTGCGCTCTTTTTCTACACTCAAATAGCCTTGGCGCATCAAAGTTGGTTGCACCAGACCACGCCAGTTATCGTTTTTGATTAAAAAACGGCGTTCAATTTCAATGGACATTGTGTGTGCTTTCCATAAACAGTCAAATCATAACAAAAAGGCTGCTTACATGTAGCAGCCAAAATGACGATTGGAGATTTAAAAAGGTTTGAAAACGGCAAGATATAGGGCAAAAGCCATTATCACCACAGGGACTTCATTGAAGTAGCGATACCATTTGTGGCTGTGGGCATTGCGATTTTGTTGGAAGTCTTGCAATAGTTTCCAGCAGTAACCTTGGTAAGCCAATAAAATAACCCCCAAAGTGACTTTGGAATGCACCCAGCCCATATTCCACCAAGACAGAACGAATGGAATGATAATACCAACAATCAAGGCAAAAATACCCAATGGTGTCATGAACTTAAATAATCGTTGGGCCATGCCCAATAGGCGATTGTATTCTGCGGTGGCAACTGGCACTTGCGCCAAATTGACAAAAATACGTGGCAGGTAAAATAAACCTGCAAACCATGAAATAATGAAAAAGATGTGCAAAAGTTTGAGCCACAAATAAGTCATGTTCCCTTACCCAACCGTTTGAGTTTTTATTGATGGCTATTTTAGCGCCTTTTCTCAATCTTTGCTGAGAAACCCCAGACTTTTGCATGGTTTAAGCAAATAATTTGCCCCATTGGTACATAAACAGCAGGTAGCTTTCATTGAATAAAAATTTTAACTGTTGCTTGGGTTGGCTAAAGCGGGTCGTGGGGGTGGGGGAAATTTGCACTTGCATACCCAAATCCTCCGCCATCAGCTTGGCTCGTGCCATGTGATACGGGTCACTGACCACAATAAAATCATCCAAATCTACTTGCTTGGCGATTTGTTGGGCATTAATCAAATTTTGGTAAGTGTCGCGTGATGTGTTTTCGGACAATACATCAGCAATGGTAACGCCTTGTTGTAAGGCGTAACGTTGTCCAACAGCAGCTTCAGTTGGATAACCTGCTTTGGGCGTGCCACCGGTGAAAATAATCTTAGACACCATTTTGTTGTGATACAGATTAATGGCGTGGTTGAGGCGTTCTTTGTAGACAGGAGAGGGGCGATTGCCCCACGCAGCTGCACCCAAAACAATCGCAGCTTGTGCCTTGTGGATGGGTTTGGGTTGGGCATAATAATACACTTGGCCAATGTAATAACCACCCAGTAACAACAATAGCGCCATGCTCAGGTAAAAACCGTGTCGCAAATGGCGCCAAATCGAATGGTGTGATGTCGGTGGTTTATTTGAGGGCATCATGGCCACTTAACCAGTAAAAGACAAATTTAACCATAAATACGTGTAAATGCGTGTAAGCATTAGGCACATGACATGTTTAAATAATCTCATAAACCAATTCAGGTGGTCTAGCAATAATGGCTTTTTTGCCATCCACCACGACAATAGGGCGTTCAATTAATTTTGGGTTTTGGCTCATGATTTTAAATAGTTGCGCTTCAGTGTGGCTCTCTTTGTCCAACCCCAACTGGCTGTATAAATCTTCTTTGGTGCGCATCATGTCGTGAGCTGTTTTGCCCATGATTTTAGCCAAATGCGCCAACTCTTCAGCACTGGGTGGGTTATCCAAGTAATTGACGATGGTGGTATTAAGGTTTTTGTCTTCCAAAATCGCCAATGTGGCACGTGACTTTGAGCAGCGGCTGTTGTGATAAATTGTCACTGACATGGTAATCCTTTATAGTAAAGTCATCGCGTGTATGTTTTGTATCATACACAGTTATTATATTTGTGCATAAAGATGAAAACATGTTGCGAAAATATTTTGATGTGATGGCCAAAATGGCAGGGGTTTTGTTATTTTTGGGGCTTGCACCCTTAAGCCATGCCAACCAATTTTATAGTGTTGCAAACAACCAAAAAAGTCAATTACCACTGAAAGGCGTAAAATTGACTGTGATTAATGTTTGGGCAACTTGGTGTGTTCCTTGTCGCAAAGAAATGCCTGTTTTGTCCAAATGGTATAGCAAAGAGAAGAAAAAACGCCCTTACTTGGGCATGGTCGGTATTGCATTGGATAAACAAGATGCTATCCAATCCTTTTTAAAAACAACGCCTGTCAGTTACCCCATTTGGCGTTTTGAAGGCGATAGCAATGCGTGGATGAAAACCATTGGTAATCGAGTGGGTGCTGTGCCTTATACTGTAGTTCAAGCCCAAGGCTGTGCAACACAAGTCCCTATTTTGGGTTTGGTGGATGGCAAAAAATTGGATGAAGCCGTTGCCAAAGTCACAACGGCTTGTAAAATTCGTTAACGGTTGCGAGCAGCCCAAGCAGCATCCAATTGTTGAGAGGCTGCTTGCAATGCTTGCACGTTAGCGGCATCTTCACTTTGTGCTTGGTTTAATAGGCTTTGGTATTTCTCAACATCGGCCTGTGCTTCGGTAACCCGTTGTCGTGCTTGATTGACTTGTCGCTCTAAGCTGCCTACTTTGCCAACACTGTTTTTTTGCAGTTTTAAGGCCTTTTGGTAGGCCAATTGTGCGGACAATAATGGGTCAGCAGAAGCAGCATCTTGTGCAAAAGTTATGCTAGACAATGCCAACGTCCAAAGCATTAACGTGGTTTTAAATAATGACATGTGTCAGTGTCCTTTACCGTAAAAAACTATTTGCAAACTTGTTCCAATTGTTTGGCAACAGGAGAACCCGTCACCACCTTTAATGGACGGATATTTTGCGTGTTAAAAGAATCATTGAAAATCAATTTGCCCATTGTGTCGTATAATTCACTATTGGTTATGCGGTAGGTTTTATCGCTACAGTTCATTTCCCAAGTGTTGATTGACACCTTGTGCTCAGGTAAATTATTGACGTGCTTTTTGGGGTCTTTTAACGTTTTTCGGTCTTGGTAAGTGACCGTATTGCTATTGCGCTTAATACTTGAGCGATTAATTTCGTGGGTAATGTTGCCATCTGCAGATGTACCCACTGTTTGCCATGAACCTGGGGTGCTGACTGGGTTGGTTGTTACACAAGCTGCTAAAATGGCAGCGCTAAGCAACAACGGTGTTGCTTTTAATAACGTACGCATCATGTTTTTGTACCTAATAATCAATGCAATCGGTAAGAGTTTACCAAAAAGTGTTTACCTTAGGGTGAATATGTTATTGGTTTAAAGTTAAATTTCGTGCTGTTTTACTTAAATGAGAGAGTATGTCCTCTACTGACTTGGCTTTAAAGCTACTACAAACCGTATTTGGTTACCCTGAATTTCGGGGTGATCAAGGGCAAATTGTGCAAACCTTGGCAAAAGGAAGTGATGCCTTGGTCCTGATGCCAACGGGTGCTGGCAAGTCTTTGTGTTATCAAATTCCTGCATTAATGCGTGATGGTGTGGCCATTGTGATTTCGCCACTCATTGCATTGATGAATGATCAAGTGGCCAATTTACAAGCCAATGGTGTGGTGGCGGCCTGTGTACACAGTGGTACCAGCTATCAAGACATGGACAATATTGGTCAGAGCATTGCAGATGGGGATTTAAAATTATTGTATGTTGCACCAGAACGATTGGTCAGTGATGCATTTATTCGGTTTTTAAACAATATTCAAATTAGCCTATTTGCCATTGACGAAGCACATTGCGTGAGTCAATGGGGACATGATTTTCGTCCAGAATACCAGCGTTTGGGTTTTTTAGCAGATGCTTTTGCCAATGTGCCGCGCATTGCTTTAACGGCTACTGCAGATGAAGCGACACGTGACGATATTCGCCATTATTTGCGCTTGGAATCTGCCCCGACCTTTATTTCCAGTTTTAACCGCCCCAATATCTTTTACGAAGTGATTGAGAAAAACAATGGCAAAAGGCAATTATTGGCTTTTGTGAAAAAACAAGCGGCTAACCAATGCGGCATTGTGTATTGCTTATCTCGCAAGCGGGTTGAGGATGTGGCGGCATTCTTGTGTGAAAATGGTTTTGATGCCTTACCCTATCATGCTGGTTTGGATATTGCCACACGCACAGACAATCAACGCCGTTTTACCCAAGACGATGCAGTGATTATGGTGGCAACAGTTGCTTTTGGTATGGGCATCGATAAACCTGATGTCCGTTTTGTTGCCCATTTGGACATGCCCAAAAGTGTGGAGCATTTTTACCAAGAATCAGGGCGGGCAGGGCGAGATGGTTTGCCTGCGATTAGTTGGCTTTGCTATGGCTTAAATGATTGGGTGTTGTTGCGTCAACGCATTGCTGACAGCCAAATGGATGAGATGCACAAACAGATGGAATGGCAAAAATTGGATGCAATGCTGTCATTTTGTGAAACAGCATCATGTCGCCGCGTTTTGTTATTAAAGCAATTTGATGAAGACAGTGACGCCTGTGGTCATTGTGACAATTGCCAATCACCCCCAGAAAGATTTGATGCCACGGTTTTAGTACAAAAATTACTGTCTTGTGTTTATCGAGTGGGACAAACGTTTTCAACGGCCCATGTGATTGATGTTTTGCGTGGCAAAATGAGTGATTGGGTGGTGCGATTTAACCACCAAGCTTTGAGTACTTTTGGCATTGGTGACAATTTAACAGACAAAGAATGGCGTTCTGTGGTGCGCCAATGTGTGAGTTTGAATTTATTGACAATTAATCTGTATCACAACCAAGCCTTGGTTTTAACCGAAGACGCACGGGTATTTTTAAAAGGTGGTGATGCTATGTGGCTACGCCCACTAAAACGTGATAAAAAAACCATCAGCAATACCAAAGCAGCTTTGCCATTGCGCACCGAGCGAGAAGAACGCTTGTGGCAAGCCTTGCGGTTGTGGCGCAAAAACCGAGCTCAACAAGACAATGTGCCTGCGTATGTGATTTTTCCTGACCGAACCATGGCTGAAATCGTGGCGAAACACCCCAGACAGTTGAGTAGCCTCAGTGCTGTTTTTGGATTTGGTGAACGAAAAGCAGCGATTTATGGCAAGGAAGTTTTGGCCATCTGCGAAGAATGGCAAATGAGTTAAAAATGGGCGAAAGCCCATTTTTTTATGGCTAAATCATCATTTTTTTGCATTTTCGTAGTGAATATAGTCATTTCATTGATAAATAAATTTTGTTTTTCCCAAAATTTTTGTATTAAAATGGCTGGCTTTGTTTTGGCAAGATAATGGCTTGGTTGAGGCGTAATCCCACTGAGTTTTGATTTGTTGCATGAAAACACAAAGCATGGTTTTTGGCGGTGTGCATAACAATAAACCAATACACCCCAAATATGTCTATTTGATTAGTTGTCGTATTGGCATGAGTTTGCTACCAATAGCCATTGGTGGCAATAACTTGTGTATTAGTGAGTCAAGTGATTGATTCAATCAAAATCATCTTGAGGAAGGAAGATTGATGAGTGAAGTATTGCATGAATGGGTAAAGAATATTAATAACCCCTTGTGGGATTATTTGGTGATTTTGCTATTGGTTGTTGGTATTTTCTTTTCTGTGGCAACGGGTTTGGTGCAATTGCGCTTATTGCCTCGCAGTGTTCGCGAAATGTTGGGTGGTCGCAATGCAGGTGGCAATAACCAAGCCATTACCCCATTCCAAGCTTTTGTAACAGGTTTGGCCAGTCGTGTGGGCGTGGGCAATATTGCTGGTGTGGCGATTGCCATTGCTGCAGGTGGTCCAGGTGCCGTTTTTTGGATGTGGGTGACTGCACTTTTGGGCATGAGCTCAGCTTTTGTGGAATCGTCTTTGGCGCAGTTATTTAAAGTACGCGATGGCAATACAGGCAAATACCGTGGTGGCCCTGCATACTATATTACCCAAGGTTTGAAACAACGCTGGTTGGGTATTTTGTTTGCCTTAACTTTGATTTTGGCATTTGGTTTTGTGTTTAACTCGGTACAGGCCAACTCCATTATTGCAGCCACAGAAGAAGCTTGGGGCTGGAATAAATACATTGTTGGTGGTGCCTTGGTGGTTATTACTGCTCCCATTATTTTTGGTGGTATCAAACGAGTAGCACGCATTGCAGAAGTGATGGTGCCACTTATGGCGGTATTGTACTTGCTTGTGGCCTTGTACATTATTTTGATGAATGCAAGTCAATTGCCAGTGGTTTTCAGTACCATTGTCACTGAAGCCTTTAATTTCCATTCTATGGTGGGTGGTATTTTTGGTGCCATGTTCTCACAAGCGATGATGTTGGGTATTAAACGTGGTTTGTTCTCTAATGAAGCGGGTATGGGTTCGGCACCAAATGCTGCCGCCGCTGCCGAAGTGAAACACCCTGTTAGCCAAGGCATGATTCAAATGTTGGGCGTATTTGTAGACACTATGGTGGTGTGTACATCGACCGCTGCGATTATTTTATTGTCTGGCGTGGATTACAGTGGTCAAAATTTAAGTGGTATTGTTTTGACGCAAACTGCTCTGGAAATGCAAATGGGTGGTTTTGGTGCCAATTTCTTGGCAGTGGTTTTGTTCTTGTTTGCCTTTTCGACCATTATTGGCAACTATGCTTATGCGGAAAGTAACGTTCAATTTATCCACAATAACCCCAAAGTATTGTTGGTGTTTCGTGGTTTGGTGTTGGCGATGGTGTATTTTGGCGCTATTGAGAAAGCACCATTGGTATGGGATATGGCCGATTTATCAATGGGTTTGATGGCTGTCATTAACTTGGTAGCGATTGTATTGCTGTCTCCAATTGCTTTCTTGTTGTTACGTGATTATCAAAAACAAGTGAAAGCCAAGCAAGTACCTGTGTTTAAATTGACTGACTATCCTGAGTTAGCGAAAAAAGTGCAAAGCGATATTTGGAAATAAGATTTATCAGCATGAAAAAAGCTGAAGCCTTTGGGCTTCAGCTTTTTTGATGTCTTTCACCAATCTTTGCGCTTTTTATTTGGATGCTTGATTGGGTGCGATTTGACGGATGTTGTCCAATAGTGTTTTTAATTGCTCTGTTCGCTCAGGGGTCATGAGTAAATCAATTTGCGCATATTGTTCATCAATCAATGGTTTTAATTTTTTGTGCAAGGTTTCACCTTGTTCAGTTAATTTTAAAAAAACACGGCGTTGATCATTGGTGGGCTTTAATTTCACCACATATCCTGTTTTTTCTAAACGGGATAAAATACCTGTCAGGCTAGGGCGTAAGATACAAGCTTTGTCAGCTAGATCTTGAAAATCCAAGGTGCCATTTTCTGCGAGTAGACGGAAAATACGCCATTGCTGTTCAGTAATGTCATGGCTATTAAAGATTGGTCGGAAAAAAGCCATTACCGATTCACGAGCTTGCAGCAAGGCAATATTGATTGAGCTATATTGCATATTATTATTCATTTGATTTCTTCTTTATATTTGTTAAAGCATTATTTATCGAAAGACATATCACTAATGTAGCAAACAATTCATAACATGGCAAAATAAAAAATATTAATAATAATAATATATTGGCTGCGGAACTTAAAAAATTCAGATGCCTGTAAAGAAGTTAATGGTCAAACGAAGAATTTGACGGTTTTAAAAAAATAAAAGGTTTGGAGCTAGGTGTCTGAATTTTATTGAGGAAGCGCTAATGGGCTTTTTGAATAGTATAATAATTGTTTTGTTCTAATGCGCTGATTAACTTTACCACAGAAAGTCACGATACGTTATTTTTATTTAAATATTATGACGTTGTATTTTTTTAACAGGTTGCCAAAAAAAAGCCACCTTGGGGAGTAGGTGGCCGTTTAGCGGTTGGAACAACTGCTTATTTTTTAATCCAAGAGTTGCACCAGCCTGCGCCTGCGACTTCCTTGCCTGCAAATAGTGAGCAGCTGCCATTGCCACCATTGGTGGCTTTGAATAAATTGCAGTTACTGCAGTTTTGCCCGGCTTGGTATTTTTTCCATTTGGCTGAATCAACTTTACCAGCATCTGCTTTATAGCCTAATTGAACAGCCATGGGATCTGATTCAGTTAATGAAGGAGCTGCTAATGCACGTTGACCCAATAGCATGGTCGCGCCAACAGCAGGAAGAACCTTCAATAAAAATGTACGACGAGTAGTCATGTTTGTTTCCTTTTTTGCAAAGCGAAGTGTGTTTGGCTTATTGGAATGAGCGTATATTACTTCCCTAATCGCATTTATTTTTATGTTTGCTCATATTCTATTTGAGCATGGTTTGCTACTTTAGAGCAAAAAATAATAGATTGCAAATATTGATACGCAACTGAAATTAATGTGAATTTCAATATGATAAACCATTATTTTGCAATATTGTGTTAGATGCTGTTTTAATATGGAAAAAATAAGTGATAAGAGGGCTTATGTTTAAAAATACCATGGTGGTGATGTTGGGCGCAGGGATAGGCGGGGTGTTGCGTTATGGTTTCAGTGTTGTCTTGAAAAAAAGTGTATTTCCATTGTCATTGGCAACATTGGGGGTCAATGTTGTTGGCGGATTGTTAATGGGTTTGATGGCGTGTTATTTTATTTCACGACCACCGAGCTACAATTGGTTGCCATTGTTTTTGTTAACAGGTGTTTGCGGTGGCTTTACCACATTTTCTGCTTTTTCTTTGGAAGTCGTACAGTTATTGCAACAAGGTAAAGCGGGTTTGGCTTTGGCATGTGTATTGGCCAATGTGATTTGTGCCGTTGTGGCAACGGCACTGGGTTTTTTGTTGTGTAAAGCTTTGGTTTAAGTCGATTGTTTTAAGTGATCTAAATAAGCACAAATCGCATGGTGTTGATCCAAAAGCTGTAAAGATTGTAAGGCAAATAAGGTGGCCAGTAAGGCATCGTTCATAAAACGACCCTCTAGCATGAGTTGCACGATTTTTTCGGGTGTATACAAATGAAACTCAGCCACTTCGCCATCTTGGTTTTGTGGGGTGAAATTCAAGGGTAGATTCAAGTGATAAATGTGCAAGTATTCGCGATGTAGTCCACGACTGACATGGCGTTGGCTTAAACAGCAAACAGCAGGCTGAGTACCTTGTAAAAAAGCAGATGGCACGCCTGCTTCTTCTTCTGCCTCACGCTCAGCAGCCAAACCAATGCTTTCACCGGTTATAATGCCACCGCCCACTAAATTGTCTAATTTATTGGGGTCAACAGCTTTGAATGGACTGCGAGTGCCAATCCACAATTGAATGTTCCCATCTTGTTGGTACAAGCCATTGATGTGGACTGATTGGCTTAATAAGCCCAAAGGACGGAACATGGCGCGTTCTAATTGAAATAAAGGTGTGCCTTGCCCATCTTTGATGTCAAATAACTCATTGCGCCACCCTGATAATTCACCTGTTTTATGCCATTGACGGCCGATGTTTTGTAAGGTGTCAGCCAAGACCAAGGCATCCTGTTCTGTCAGTATCACTTCATTGGCATTCACTTGGCACGCAGCACCCATGTCCCGTTTTAAACGGGCACACCATGTTGCATTCAAGTAGCCTAAATGTTGATTTAACATGTACAAGGGTTTGTACTCAGTTAAATCACGGGTGAAATTTTGTTGAAGCAGTTGCAATAACTGATTTTGGTGTTCAGCGGTTATCATACAGCCCATCAAAGTGAATTTAGCGTCATACTGTAACGTGTAACTTATCTATTTAGCAAGCCAAGCGAGATGCAAACAAAGGTTAATTTGATGTAACTGTAGGTAAAGATGGCAGATAAACATCGAATCGAGTGCTCTTGCCTTCGTATTGGTAAGCGGGTTTTTGTTGATTTAAAAATTCACCTAGGCGGGGGCGTTTGACCACAATACGTTTTTTGGCCAAAGCGTTGGCAGCTTGCAATAGATCGGCTTCATCACTGTTGGCGATACCAACCAACTCATGAAAATACGCCATTTCTTTTTTAATCGCAGCAGATTTTTGGCGGTGTGGGTACATGGGGTCAAGATACACCACATCAACTTTGGGTAAATGCTCAGTGGCAGTCGCTGTGAATAATTGGTGGTGCAAATGCATGTGTGCCATGATGTTATCTAACTCGGGTAGCAATCGACCGCGGCGAATCCCATCGGCCAATAAAGCGGCGACAATCGGGTGTTGCTCAAATAAATACACATCCATGCCATGACTGGCCAAGATAAAGCTATCTCGACCCAATCCTGCGGTGGCGTCGATAATGGTTTTGTTTTCTTTGTAATTAACGGCTTTGGCGATTTGTTCACCACCCCCTTTTTGGCGACGATAATCCAATTTTCCCGCGGTAAAATCGACCGTGACTTGTCCTTTTTGTTTGGTATGGCACAGACTCAATGTGTCATCAAGAAAAGACAAATACAAACCCTCACAGGCTTGTAAATCAGTTATGTATTCGATGCCTTTTGGTAAAATTTGGACAAGATAGTCATTGGTTTGGCTATCTGCATTGGGTGTATAAAGAGGAGGAATTACATTGTTACCAAGAGCCATGTTGTTTCAAATTCAAATAGTGGTTAATCAGTGCAGCATTTAATTCTTGTGGAAGAACATTTAAATAAGCCAATTTGTGTTTTTGCATGTCCTCAATCAGTTTTTGCTGTGAGAATTGGTACATTTGTGCACCCATGTATAGATTGGCATCATCTGTGTGTTGAATATCCACATTCAAAGCTTGTTGCTGTTGGTGTTGCTGTAAATTTGCCACCACAACAGAATGGTGTTTATTTAATAATGACAATTGTAACAACAAATCAGGATCATTATTCTGTTCGATGTGGGTAATGACCACCACAAGGCTGCGACGATGTTGCTGTTTTAAGATTCTGTCGACTGCTTTGGCGTAATCTGGTACTTGTTGGCTAGGATCAATATCATAAACCGTTTCCAAGATTTGGTTAATTTGTCGACTGTTCTTTTTGGCAGGCAAAAATCGTGGTGATTCATGTGCCATGGTCATCAAGCCAACAGCATCTTGGTGGCGCAAGGCCGCATAGCTTAATAACATCACGGCATTCAGTGTGTAGTCAAAATGGGTTAATTCATTGTCAACGATGCGCATGCTGCGGCCACAGTCCAATAAAAAAATCAATTGTTGGTCGTGTTCTGCTTCAAAGGTTCGGCAGATTAAGCGTTGATGGCGGCTACTGGCTTTCCAGTCGATGTGGCGAATGTCATCACTTTGTTGAAAATCACGCAATTGGTGAAAATTCAAACTGGCACCTAGGCGATAACTGCGTTTAACACCAATCATTTGCAGCCATTTGTTCAATGATAATAAATCCGCACCAATGATTTTGCTAAAATCGGGCAT
>JASLDB010000167.1 GCA_030151665.1 Neisseriaceae bacterium | reverse complement strand
ACGGTTTCAATAAATCAATGCGTTCAGCCCAAACACTATCAGGTTCACCCATGGACACCCATACATCGGTGTGAATAAAATCCACCCCGTTGACAGCTTCTTCAGGGGATTCAGTCAAGATAATTCTCGCCCCTGTTTCTTTGGCAATCGCTTGGCAACGAGCAACCCAAGCTTCTTCTGGCCACAAGTGTTTCGGAGCCCCCATGCGAACTTCCATGCCCAACAAGGCACCGACAACCAACAAAGAATTGCCCATATTGTTTCGTGCATCACCCACATACGCATAGCTAATCTCATTCAATGGCTTGTCACTGTGCTCCATCATTGTCAGTACATCGGCCAACATTTGCGTGGGGTGAAACTCATCCGTTAAACCATTAAAAACAGGTACACCTGCATATTGAGCCAATTCTTCTACAATATCTTGCCCAAAACCGCGGTATTCAATGCCATCAAACATGCGGCCCAATACTCGAGCAGTGTCTTTCATGCTTTCTTTGTGACCAATTTGACTCCCAGAAGGTCCTAAGTACGTAACATGAGCACCTTGATCGTGGGCGGCCACCTCAAAAGCACATCGGGTTCGGGTTGATGTTTTCTCAAAAATTAATGCAATATTCAAGTCTGATAAATATTTGGTTTCTTGTCGGGCTTTCTTATCAGCCTTTAGCTTGGCAGCCAAAGCCAATAATTGTTTAATTTCATGCCCAGAAAAGTCGATTAATTTTAAAAAATGACGTTGGTAAAAACTCACCACAAACTCCTTTATTGACTTGGTATCGTTATAAACTGCACAATAAACCATATTAAACACATGATTTTATTTACTCAACATTAATCACCAAAAATTTGACAATTAATTGAATTTATTTTTTTCGCCATGCCCGTTTAGCCATCACCCACCAATCTTTGCCTTGCAATTTGGGGCGTTTGGTAAAAACATCGTATTGTGCTTCATCCAATTTATGCAAGATACGCTGGCCACCCAAAATAATCATGCGCAATTCCAAGCCAATACGCCCTTTTAAGGTGATGCCCAATGGCGAACCAGCTTTGAGCATTTTATGGGCTTTTTCACACTCATAGGCCATCAGCCGACGAAATGCAAAATCCACGGTTCCATTAGCAATGTGTTCTTCTGTCACCCCATATTTCACCATGTCTTCTTGCGGCAAATACACCCTGTTTTTTTGCCAATCTACTGCCACATCTTGCCAAAAGTTAATCAATTGCAAGGCAGTACAAATGCCATCACTTTGTGCCAAGGATTTGCTATCAGTCTCCCCATACAAATGCAATAACAATCGACCAACAGGATTGGCTGAACGACGAGCATAATCGACCAATTGGGCAAAATTATCATAACGTGTTTTTTCTACATCTTGGCTAAATGCAGACAACAAATCATAAAAAGGAGCCAAAGGCAAAGAGAATGGTTCGATGGCTTCCGAAAACAATTGCTGCATTAACAAGGTTTGTGCCATTTGACCATTGGCAATCAAATCCAGTTCTGTTTTTAAAGCAGCCAATTGCAGCAAGCGGTCTGCATTATCGGCATCACCCTCATCGGCAATATCGTCTGCTGTTCTGGCAAAGCGATAAATGGCATGAATCGGTTTACGTAAACGCCTAGGTAACAATACCGATCCCACGGGGAAATTTTCATAATGCCCTACGCCCATCATCTACTCCTTATGCTTGGCTACCCAAAAGTAAATCATACCATTTTGCTGCCATTGCATTTCAAATAAACACATTGCCAATAAAAAAAACAAGCCCAAAAAGCTTGTCTTATTTAATAATCATTTTTAATAATCATTTGGTTGATAACACCGTTATCTGATATTAACGCACTTCAATATCGTAGCAATATTCATGGGCCAATCCATAACACATGCGCCATTCAATTGGCTTGTGATCATAGCCCAAGGCCACACGCTCAATCCCAATCAAAATATCGCCTGGCTTGGCCATTAAAATACAGCTGCTTTCTTCATGCTCTGACAAAATCAACAATTTTTCTTTGAGTCTACTCACATGGATATCAAATTTCTCTGCATAATAAGGGTAAAATAACTGCCCCATCTCCACAATCGGAATCTCTTCTAGCCCAACAAACAATTCGCATGGCAGGTAAATTTTTTCGTAGATGCGAATATTATCACCAAAAATACGCAGACGTTTAATTTCAATAATGGCATCGCCCGTGGCAATATTTAACATCTTAGCCACGTATTCATTGGCAACTTGTTTGGTTTTTTCCAATATCAAACTGCGTAAATATTCTTGTCGATTCACAGCCAAGTAATTGAATCCACGCAATAGGGATTGTTTATAGCGTTTTAAACGCACAAAAGTCCCGCTGCCTTGTTTTTTTTCTAAGAAACCTTCATGAACCAATTTCTCAATTGCTTTTCTAACAGTACCAATTGAGGTATCAAACACAGCAGCCAACCCCACTTCAGCAGGCAAAGCATCACCTGGAGCATACCGACCTGTTTCGATATCCATTAAAATCTGGTGATATATTTTTTGATAAATTGGCAAACTCATACGAACTATCCATAACCTGAATTGTACTTATTTAATTAGCAAATGATTATACAAGTAAGTCGATATTCTTGACATTTTTTATCACTATTGAATACAATTAAATCATATATATGACATAACTTATAAATTAGAAATTAATATAAATTACTTTATACAAAGGTAAAATTCAAAAACACTATTTTACCAAAAAAAAAGAATAATGTCATAAATCAATACAAAAACATTGCAACATAAAAAAACGTTAATAATCAACACATACTGGATAATAAGATACAATGATTGATGCTCGAGCACAGCTATTCGAACAGGCTTCTACAATTGACAATGCTCAATTAATGCCATGCGATCATGCGCACTATTTGGCATTGATGAATGAGTTTAATATATCACATGCTGTACTGGTGCAATCACAGCACTATTTTGATAACAATGAAACATTACTGTCTGGTTTGGCATTTTTGGGCAAAAAAGCCAGAGGTGTTGCCATTGTCAATCCTAATACAAGCCTTGCTGATTTGCAAACACTACAACAACAAGGTGTCTGTGCTGTTCATGTTAAAATTGCTTCTATGGATCAGCATGACTGGACCTTACCCATTTGGCAACAATTTTTAGACAATTTACAAGAAACTGGCTTAATCTTGTCGCTAGAACAATCCATTGAAAATGGCTTAAACCATAGCTTAAAGTGGCTAAAGAATTACAACATAAACATCATTGTTGAGCAATTGGGCCAACCCAATTTACTCAAAGGCATTCACGATGTAGTGTTCCAATCCGTATTGGCCACCTGTATGGAAAGTAACCACATCTGGTTTGACCTATCTGGCTACTACCAAAATGATTTATCCCACAGTGCCAATGTTGAAATCAGCAAAACATTTACACTGGCACTATTAAAAGCCGTCGGCTCCAAGCGCTTATTGTGGGGCTCAGATTGGCCATTTAATGGTTATGCCGATAAGGTCTCTTATCGACAAAGCATTGCTTGGCTGACCAATCATGTGCATGTGGATGATGAAGTTATACAAGATTTATTGCATAACAACGCTCAATCTTTATTTGGTTTTGATGATTAAAAACCATTTTCCATCATAATTTGCCCAGGGATTCGATTACGGTGCATCGCATAACCCAGTTTAATCAAGGCTGCAAATGTATCCTTGACCATAGCAGGATTGCCACACAATAAAAATCGGGTTTTTTCTGGGCTAAATTCTATACCAACATACTTTGCTAACTCACCATCTAATAATAAAACGGGTAACCGTTGATGCAAAGCATTGGGTACATTTGGCTCCCTTGTCACCACTGGAACATAGGTTAACTGCCCATAAAAATCCTCAATCAAAGGGTGTGTCTGCCAATTGGCAATGCGCTCAGCAAAAATCAGCTCATCAGCATGACTGACTGAATGCACTAAGACAATGCGCTTGAATTGCTGCCACACATTGGTTTGTTGTAGCATCGATAAAAATGGTGCAACACCTGAACCCGTGGATAACATCACCAAATCTTCACCATCAGCAAAACGCTCTGGCAGTAAAAATCCAGTGGCATTTTTATCCAACAAAATGGTATCGCCAGCTGCCAACTTTGCCAAATAAGCACTCATGGGACCATCTGGAATCAATACAGCAAAAAACTCTAAGGTTTCTTCGTACTCAGCCGATACAATTGAATACGCTCGCCAGATATAACCCGCTCCATCCACAAAACCCAAACGAGCAAATTGCCCTGCCGCAAAGCGAAAAGCCTCAGGTCGAGTTATGGCAAAGGTAATCAAGCGCTCGTTATGTTGCTTGACCCACAAAACTGTTTCTTCAGTAAATTTTGCTTCCAAAGGTGCACCATTCATTTTCAACCTCTTTTTAAACCAATTGCCCTATCACCCATTGTGATACTGCTAAGCGAACAATTTTACGTGATGTTGCTCACAATACCCAATTACTTATATCAGACTATGGGGCCATCTCTTTATTTTAGCAAGTATTTACTTGGATAAATAACATTATATTTATTCATGTTTTATCTATAATAATTTCATTTTATTAATGTATATATTTTATCTACAATGTCCCCATCAAACTTTACTGAGGATTTTATTGATGTTCACCATTCGAAAAAGCCAAGACCGTGGTCTATCACAAAATCAATGGCTGCACTCGCAACATACTTTTTCATTTGCCCATTATTACGATGAAAAGGAAATGGGTTTTTCAGATTTATTGGTCATTAATGATGATCAAGTTGCAGCAGCACAAGGATTTGGTACGCATCCACACCAAAACATGGAAATTCTAACCTATGTTCTCTCTGGCCAATTGGCTCATCAAGATTCAATGGGCAATGGTGCCATTATTAGTGCAGGTGATGTTCAAATCATGAGTGCAGGCACCGGTGTTCGACACAGTGAATACAACCACAGCCAAACTGATGCCGTGCATTTTTTACAAATTTGGATTGTGCCCAATGAAAATAACTTAACCCCAAGCTACCAACAAAAACATTTTGATGCTGCCAGCAAAATGGGGCAATGGCGTTTATTGCTATCACCAACAGCCCAAGATGGCTCATTACAGGTACATCAAGATGCCTATGTTTATGCAGCCAAACTCGACAACCAAGATACTTTAACATTTGATGTCACACCAGAACGCTATGCTTATTTGCATGTGGTTTCTGGTCAATTAAATATCAATGGGCAGCAACTGAAAACAGGTGATGGCATCAAGGTACAGCAAGCGCAAACACTCGCTTTACAAGACGCTCAAGATGCAGAGGTTTTATTGTTTAATTTGCGCAAACATTCGTTAAATTATCGTTAAGGCACTCTACCTTGCTTGACCTTCCCCCTGGGTCAGTCCTTATGATTTGAC
>JASLDB010000127.1 GCA_030151665.1 Neisseriaceae bacterium | reverse complement strand
CTTGGCTTTGCGATTGGCTATTCTATTGTTGTTTTTTTGTGATAATGCGATTCAATAATCCTTCATGAATTCAGTCTCATGGCGCAGTAAAGCATCATGATGGGATATGTTTATTTACTGAGGAAAAAAGCAGTCGCGGGTGGTTCATGGCAGAAGTCAAGCACAAAAAAACAGCACCTAAAAGGTGCTGTTTGTCTTAAGGGATGCAAAGCCTGTGATTATGCCAAAGCTTTGCGAGCATTGGCGAACATGCGATACCATGCACTTAAATCTTCCCATTGTTCTGGGTGCCAGCTCATTTGTACTGCTTTAAACACGCGCTCAGGGTGAGGCATCATAATCGTTACTCGACCATCTTGGCTGGTTACTGCTGCAATGCCTTCGGGCGAACCATTGGGGTTCAATGGGTAGCGTTGAGTGACCGAACCTTGACCATCCACGTATTGACCAGCAATGGCGATTTTGCCAATGTCTGCTTCATTTTGGAATAGGGCACGGCCTTCACCATGGCTTACCACAACAGGAATCACGCTGTCTGCCATGTCTTGGAAGAACAAAGAAGGCGATTTGGCTAATTTAACCATGCTCAGGCGTGCTTCAAATTGCTCAGATTCATTGCGCACAAAAGTGGGCCAATGCTCAGTACCTGGGATAATGCTAGCCAAATTGCTCATCATTTGACAACCGTTGCACACGCCGAGGCTTAATGTGTCTTGGCGATTGAAGAAACTTGCAAACATGTCGCGCAATTGGGTGTTAAACAAAATGCTTTTCGCCCAACCTTGACCTGCACCCAAAACGTCACCATAGCTAAAGCCACCACAAGCAGCCAAAGCTTGGAAATCGGCTAAGTTTACCCGACCTCGCATTAAGTCACTCATGTGTACATCGTAAGCATCAAAACCAGCTTGGCTAAAGGCTGCTGCCATTTCCACTTGACCATTAACCCCTTGTTCGCGCAAAACAGCGATTTTGGGTTGAATGCCAGTGTTAATAAATGGCGCAGCAATGTCTTCAGCGACATCAAATGTGGTATGAGAAAATAAAGCACTGGCTTTGTCATCACTTAACAAGGCAAACTCGCTGTCTGCACAAGCTGGATTGTCACGCAATTTTTGCATGTGGTGACTGGTTTCAGACCATGCTTTTTGCATGTCGAGGCGAGATTCGCTCAATAATACTGTATTACCATTTTGGACAACAAGGCGATCGCTACCACTTAAATGACCCAATACATGACTGCAATCAGCCAAACCAGCATCGCTTAATAAGGCTTGAATTTGTGCCAAATCTTCGTTGCGAACTTGTAAAACAGCACCCAATTCCTCATTGAATAATGAGCGAACAGTGGCATCCTTAAAGTTATGGCAATGAGGCAATGTGGCTTCAATCACGCTTGTGATATCAATGCTTAAGCCAATGTGACTGGCAAACATCATTTCCACGATGGTGGTCAATAAACCGCCATCACCTTTGTCGTGATAGGCCAGAACTTGTTCATTGGCAATCAAGGTTTGCATCACTTGGTAAAACTGTGCCAAGGTTTGGGCGTTGGCTACATCAGGTGCATCACCCGTTAATGATTTGTACACTTGCGTTAATGCACTGCCGCCTAAGCGAGAAGCACCAGCACCTAAATCAATAAACAATAGACTAGAATCTTCAATGTGTTTGAGTTCAGGTGTGGCTGTTTTGCGGACATCTTCAACAGAAGCGAAGGCAGTGATCACCAAAGACAAAGGTGAAGTGACAGATTTTTCAATGCCATCTTCTTGCCACACGGTTTTCATCGACAATGAGTCTTTACCCACAGGGATGCTGATATTCAATTGTTGGCACAATTCAGATACAGCAGCAACAGTGCGATACAATTTTTCATCTTCGCCTTCATTGCCACATGGGGCCATCCAGTTAGCTGAAAGCTTGATATTGCCCATTTTGCCGATGTTAACACTGGCAATATTGGTAATCGCTTCACCAATGGCCATGCGACCAGAAGCTGGGGCGCTGAATAAAGCCAATGGACTTTTCTCGCCCATGGACATGGCTTCACCATGGTGGGTGTTAAAACCCATGCTGGTGACAGCGGCATTGGCAACAGGTGTCTGGAAACGACCAACCATTTGATCGCGTGCAGTTAAGCCACCTACTGTACGGTCACCAATGGTAATTAAAAAGTTTTTATTGGCAACAGTTGGTAGGCGTAAAACGCGATAGATACTGTCTTTTAACTCAATCTTGCTTGTGTCAAATGGTACGTTATTACAAGGAACATGGTTGTCATTGCGTGTGGTTTTGGGTGGTTTGCCCAATAGAACATTCAATGGCAAGTCTACTGGGCTGTCATTGAATAAATCATCACGCACTTCTAAATGACCATCATCGGTGGCAGTGCCCACTACGGAAAACGGACTGCGCTCACGTTCACAAATCGCAGTAAACATGTCTAGGTTTTCGGGTGCAATAGCCAATACATAACGTTCTTGGGCTTCATTACACCAGATTTCCATGGGGCTTAAGCCATGTTCTTCTAGTGGAACATCACGCAATTTAAATTTGGCACCACGACCAGCATCATTAACAAGTTCTGGGAATGCGTTGGATAAACCACCCGCACCCACGTCATGAATCGAAATGATGGGGTTATTTGCACCCAGTTGCCAGCAGCGATCAATCACTTCTTGAGCACGGCGTTCAATTTCTGGGTTGCCACGTTGTACAGAGTCAAAGTCCAAGTCAGCACTGTTGGCTCCTGTGTCCATGCTTGATGCAGCACCACCACCTAAACCAATAAGGAAGCCAGGACCACCCAACTGAATCAATAATGAGCCAGCAGGGAAAATGTGCTTTTCTGTTTGTTGACCTTGGATGTTTCCCAAACCACCAGCAATCATAATGGGTTTGTGATAGCCGCGCATTTTGTCTTCGTGTACTTCTTCAAAAGTGCGCAAATAACCCAATAGGTTAGGGCGACCAAACTCATTATTGAAAGCTGCACCACCAATAGGGCCATCCAGCATAATATCCAATGCGCTGCTAATGCGATCAGGTTTACCATATTGGCTTTGTTGTGTGCTGTATTGTTCCCAAGGTTGGGTAAAATCAGGAATGTTTAAGTTTGATACATTAAATCCAGTTAAACCCGCTTTAGGGCGTGCACCACGACCTGTTGCGCCTTCGTCACGAATCTCACCACCAGCACCAGTTGATGCACCAGAAAAAGGTGAAATGGCTGTTGGGTGATTGTGGGTTTCCACTTTCATGACGATGTGGGTATCTTCATCATGGTAACGATAACCTTGGGCTTCATTGGCATCAGGATAAAAACGCTGAATCTTTGCGCCTTCAATAATAGAAGCATTGTCTTTGTAAGCAACAATCGTGCCTTCAGGACTGGCTTTGTGAGTATCACGAATCATGCCAAACAAAGATTTGTCTTGTGCCTCTCCATCCAGTACAAAATCTGCATTGAAAATTTTATGGCGGCAATGCTCCGAGTTTGCTTGTGCAAACATCATCAATTCCACATCACTGGGATTGCGGCCTAATTTTTGATAGTTTTCTACCAAATAGTCAATTTCATCTGCCGATAAAGCCAAGCCCAGTTGGGTGTTGGCTTTGGCTAGTTCGTCATGACCACCACCCAATACATCAATACTGGTATAGGTTTTGGCTTCTGGGTGGGCAAATAACTTGT
>JASLDB010000122.1 GCA_030151665.1 Neisseriaceae bacterium | reverse complement strand
GCTCAGTTGGAAGAGCGTCAGTTTCCGAAGCTGGAGGCCACAGGTTCGATCCCTGTTGGGTGCGCCAATTCATTCTTTTCATGTCTAAATTCTCTATTTTTCCTTTTGTTTTGGCTGGTAATGGTCTGCTTATTGGGTCATGACTTGGCAAATTGTGCATTTGCTTTCATACTGTAACCGTTCTGTTATTAAGGATGCGTGATGTATTGGGAAGATGGTCGATTATCAACGGTACAACAGCTTCACTCCCCCAATTTTGAAAAGCGACCCGAAGCCAGTTTAATCAACTTGGTGGTGTTGCATAATATTTCATTGCCACCTTTTGAGTATGGTCAAGGGGCGATTGATCAGTTATTCTTAAATCAAGTTGATGCCAATGCGCATCCTTTTTTTAGTATTTTGGTTAATTTTCGGGTGTCCAGTCATTTTGTTATTGAACGCGATGGTACAGTGAAGCAGTTTGTGTCGTGTGATGACATGGCCTATCACGCTGGCGTGTCTTCATTTAAACAACAAGAAAAATGCAATCATTTTTCCATTGGCATTGAATTAGAGGGTTGTGATTTTGAGCCATTTACCCAAGAACAATATGAAAGTTTGTTACCTTTGTTAGGTCAATTGTGTCAGCAATATCCCATTGAATGGATAACTGGGCATCAGCATATTGCGCCCAATCGCAAAACAGATCCGGGTCATTTTTTTGATTGGCAGCAACTCAAAGCAGCAGGATTGCCGATTTGTTTGGCCTAACGCAAGGTGAATAAATGACAATATTATGGCTTTGGTGTTGATTTCCGTTATAATTTGCCAATAGCAATGTGTAGGTCGTAACCTAATCCTATTATTTCAAATTGAGCTAAGAGCGCGGTTTATGAGTGAAACAACTTTGATTGTGTTAATTTGTGGTGCATTAATTGTGTTGCTGGTTTTGCTATACAATATGTATCAAGAGAGTCGTTATCGTAAACAGATTCGACAACAGTTTGGTCATTCTGATCAAGATGCCTTATTGGATGGTGAACACAAGCAGGTTAGAGATGCGGATGGCATATTTTCATCGACTGGTAATCACTTAAAACCAGCAGTGGACAGTAACCAAATTGTTGCCAAAAAAAATAGCAGCAAATCAAGCAAGTCTGTTGCAGAAGACAAAGTGGCCAAAGAGCCTGTATCCGTTACCAAAACTGAAGAGCCTGTTGTATCCAATCAACAAGCGACCAAAGTAGAAGCCCCAAAAGAAAAAATTATTGAACAAGCGCTTGCTGATGTATCAGCAAAAGCTGTACCAGTTGCCAAAAATCGAGCGAAAAACCTATTAACCATTAAAGAATTGGCCAATGTAGATTTGCCGTGGTTTGATAAGCGATTCGATTACATGGCTTATGTTGCACTGAATGAGCCACAAGAATTGCATGCTCTGCCTCGCTTGAGTAATCGCCATTATTTCCGTGTGGCTGCTTGTACCATGGATGATCAATTCCAATTGGCAGAGCCAATTCCCCGCGTGTTATACCAAGGTTTTGTGATGGGTTTGCAAGGCATTAGCCGAGCAGGCTTGATTACAAAAGATGACGTTTTGGCATTTGCTGATCATGTACAGGCTTTTGCCATGAAAATGAATGGCCAAGTATTGCTAACTGATGCGGATGAATTTTTGTCTGTGGCAGCACCTTTGGATGCCTTGTGTGCCCGTGTCGATCAGATGATTGCCATGCATTTGGTTTCACGTGAATCATTAATGGGTGCAACCATACAAAAAACCATTGCCGAAGCGGGTTTTGTGTTGGCAAATGATGGTCAGTTTGTCTTGGAAGATGAGTTTGGTCATGCTTTATTTAGCATCGTTTCTTTGGACAATACGCCCTTTACGCAAGATACCTTGGACAATCAAGCCTATCGTGGTTTTAGTTTATTGTTTGATGTACCCAATGTACCTCATGGCGTGAAGTCGTTTGATCAGTTCATGGATTTGGTGGTGCGCTTGTCTAGTCAACTGGGCTTGGATTTGGTTGATGATAATTTGGAAGAATTATCAATGCAATCTTTGAAAAATATCCGCCAATATGTGATTGGTCGCCAAGAAGAAATGAGCAAGATTGGTTTGGTTCCAGGTGGGGAATTAACTCACCGATTATTTTCATAAGCCATACCCATAACAATAATAAAGACAAGCTTTTGCTTGTCTTTTTCACATCGTCATCTTTTGCCTTTATTTGACAGGGAAATACCATGAATACCAATGTAGCAATTAATGATTTGAACATTAACAGCAATACGGCTTTGATGACACCTGCGGCTTTAAAAGCACAATTGCCCATGAGCCTTCAAGCTCAAGCCACTGTTTCTAGCGCACGGCAAGTGGTGCGCAATATCTTGGATGGTCAAGATAAACGCCTATTTGTGGTGGTGGGACCATGCTCCATTCACGATATTCAAGCCGCACATGATTATGCCAATCGCTTGAAGGAATTGGCAGAAAAAGTATCAGACAGTTTGTATTTGATTATGCGAGTTTACTTTGAAAAACCACGCACCACAGTGGGTTGGAAAGGCTTGATTAATGACCCGTATTTGGATGATTCATTTAAGATTGAAGATGGCTTACGCATTGGTCGCCAATTGCTATTGGATTTAGCAGAACAAGGCATCCCCACTGCCACAGAAGCATTAGACCCAATTTCACCACAGTATCTGCAAGATTTAATCAGTTGGTCAGCCATCGGTGCGCGCACCACTGAGTCACAAACACACCGTGAAATGGCATCGGGTTTGTCTTCTGCTGTGGGTTTTAAAAATGGTACAGACGGTGGCTTGGAAGTGGCCATGAATGCTTTGCAATCTGTTTCCAAACCGCATCGTTTTTTGGGCATTAATCAAGATGGCGCAGTATCGTTGGTAGAAACCACAGGTAATGCTTATGGCCATGTGGTGTTGCGTGGTGGCAATGGCAAGCCCAATTATGATTCAGTGAGTGTGGCATTGTGCGAACAAGCATTGGACAAAGCCAAAATTGCCAAAAACATCATGATTGATTGCAGCCATGCCAACTCTAATAAAGACCCTGCTTTGCAACCATTGGTATTGGAAAATATTGCTAATCAAATCGTGGACGGCAACCAGTCAATTGTGGGTTTGATGTTAGAAAGTAATATCAACTGGGGTGCTCAGTCGATTTGTGAAGATTTGAAACAATTGCAATATGGTGTGTCAATTACCGATGCTTGTATGGATTGGGACACAACAGAAAAAGCCATTTTGGCACTGCATGACAAAATCAAACCTGTCCTGTCCAAAAGAGGCAAGAGAGGATAGTATAATAGGATCGAAAAAATGCTGGCAATGCCAGCATTTTTTGATGATTTCAAAAATGGTTGTAGAAGCCATCATTTTAATAGCCCACCTTGCCAAGCTGAAAAAAAATGATTGGAAAAACCTTGGTTGGTTTAATCAAAATTATCCCAGTAGATGTCTTACAGAGTCTTGAAAGTAATATTAATTATTAAGGTTTTGAATCACTACCACCTTGCTCGAGACTAAAGTTTCTAGGCAGATTTGGCCTCTGACAAGATGGTAACGGCTCATGTACCTCAAATCTTACTTCTTCATCAATGATTTAAAAACTGTCGCATTTCATAGTTGAACTCAAGATACTTAATGAAAAGGATTATCTAGGGTCTGTTGAACATTCCTAATTTCAACAAAATCAACAAAGTGAGCTATTGATTCGTGTAGCCGTACTCAATAAACTTATTGGGCTT
This sequence comes from Neisseriaceae bacterium, assembly GCA_030151665.1. GTDB lineage: Bacteria > Pseudomonadota > Gammaproteobacteria > Burkholderiales > Neisseriaceae > JASLFS01. The sequence continues at coordinate 11,418 of JASLDB010000122.1, read as the reverse complement.
GGTATGCACAATACTCAAGTTGTGTCTTAAATAAATGGAAAAGGGCTTGTTGCTCCATTAAGTTATTTATGCAAAAAAGCTTTTAAATTTACTTATTAAAATGCATCTATTAATGCAATTTTTTTAATCTTTAATTCTACCTTTTCCCCTATATTATTATTTAAATACATAAAACCTTCAGTCATATTTTCATTAAGCTCCAACTGTAAATTACATGTATTATTTGAACTACAAAGAGTATCAAATTGCTCTTGTAACCCTTCAGTTTCTAAATACACCTCAAGTGCCATTTCCTGTCCCTTTGGTGATATAAATAACATATACATCCGGTATGGTATTGAAAGTGCCTGTTTTGTTTTTATTTTTTTAGAGTATGTACTTAGTGCTTCTCCATTAATATACCAAGCTCGATATCCATTTAATTTAAATCGATTATTTATATTTACTGAATATGAGTAATTTTTTAATAATTTTTTCCATGGTTGAGAATCAAACGGAATATTAGTGATTAATTGATCATATGCGTCTTTTGATAAGAATTTTTCAATACCATCTTTCAAATACATATCTCTAAATTCATCTCGATTCACTGCATAACCAGTTGACGGTTTTAAGAAATCCTTCCAATCAGTATCGATTTTTTTAGCTTGAAATGTACCAATTAAAATAGATTCACCACCACCCCACAACCACAAAGAGACCATTCCACCTGGGGTAACATTAAAAATAAACACTGAAAAGTTTGAATGTGGTTTTTCTTTATCAAATACAATAAAACCATCTCTAAATAATTCAAAAAGCAATTCTTGGTTAAGTTTAAAATCACCTTCCCAAAATTGATTCTCTACAACAGAATACCATTTGATTTTAAAGCCATACGGTAACGGATACTGTCCTGACAAGATGGTATTTTGAGAACCATCTCCCCACTCTCCACTAGCAGCAATCATCCCACCAAAATCAAGAATTGCTTTTTTATCACTATCATAAAAGTAGCAATCATTATAATCATAAATAGCATCATAATTCTTCGGATAGCCAATATTTACACTAAAAGAATAGCTATTAACACCTTTATTTTTCATATAAAACAGTCCAAATATTAGTAATGTTATAAATAAAAGTAATACTAATTTTTTTATATTCGTTACCATGTTACTAAAGGTCTTTTGGGGTTTTCAAAATCAAGTTTTAAATTTGATCCCACTCCCATTTGGTTACCTGCCCATGGTTGGGCTAAAGAGACCATCGGGGAAAGCTGGGGATTGAATGGATAAAGAACGTGGCATATATTCAACTTAATTGACTGACTATAAATGAAAAATTAATAAATACTATGACAAATTAATTTTAATGTCAATTGTGGTGAGTGATGGCTAATCTCGGTCTGTTTGTATTGCTTATCGAAAATAAAATCCACAATTTGATATTGAGGTTGAATGGGTTAAAATGACATTCAGAAAATTTTAATAACAGATAGTGGTGATACAGCCATGGCAAACATGATAACCAAAGAAAAAATGCAAGCATGGGCAGATTTATTGAACCAGTACAATGAGGAGTATTATGTATTGGATGCCCCCAGTGTACCTGATGCTGAATACGATCAGATTTTCCGTGCTTTGCAGATGGCTGAAATTGAACACCCCGAATGGATGTTGGCCGATAGCCCAACCCAACGCGTGGGTGGTGCAGCCTTAAGTGCTTTTGCCAATATTACCCATGTTATTCCCATGCTTTCATTGAGTAATGCTTTTTCACCCATCAATGAAGAAACGGGTCTGTTTGATCATGCCGAAATGCATGCTTTTGATGAGCGAGTGAAAAATGGCTTGAATCAAGCGGCAGTGGAGTATGTTACAGAGCCCAAGTTTGATGGTTTGGCGGTCAGCATTACTTACCGTGATGGTGTTTTGCAACAAGCGGCAACGCGGGGCGATGGTGCTGTGGGTGAGGATGTCACCCAAAATGTCAAAACCATTGCCACATTGCCCTTGCGTTTAACGGGTGAGCGTGTTCCTGACTTATTGGAAATTCGGGGTGAGGTATTGATGTTTAAAGCGGATTTTGCAGCTTTGAATGAGCGCCAAATCGCCAATGGTCAAAAAGAATTTGCCAATCCGCGCAATGCCGCCGCAGGCACTTTGCGACAATTGGATTCCAAAATTACCGCAGCCAGAAAATTGCGTTTTTTTGCTTATAGTATTGCCCAAGTCTCTGATGATTTTCAATTTGCTAGCCATGCTGAAGAATTGAACTTCTTGGCCAGTTTGCGTATTCCTGTGCCGCGTGCTGAAGATTGGCAAGTGTGTGCCAATATGCAAGCGGTTTTGGCTTTTTTTGAAGACATGGGGCGCCGCCGCCAAGATTTGCCATTTGAGATTGATGGCATGGTGATTAAAGTGAACCGCTTGGCTGAGCAGCAACAGCTGGGCTTTATTGCCAGAGCCCCTCGTTTTGCCATTGCCCATAAGTTTCCTGCAGAGGAAGCCGTGACTGTGGTGAATGCCATTGATGTGCAAGTGGGTCGAACTGGAGCGATTACGCCAGTGGCGAGATTAGCACCAGTCAGCGTTGGTGGTGTGACCGTGACCAATGCTACTTTGCACAATGAAGGTGAAGCACAACGCAAAGATGTGCGTGTGGGGGACAGTGTGGTGGTGCGCCGTGCAGGTGATGTGATTCCAGAAGTGGTTCGGGTATTGTTTGAACGCAGACCCATGCATGAGGTGGCAAGCTGTGATGATTTGTTTAGCGAAGCCAAAGCCATGCCTGTTCATCCACAATATCGTTTGCCGATGGTATGCCCAGTGTGTCACAGTGATGTAGAAAAAGAAGAAGGTGAAGCGGTGGCACGTTGTACAGGTGGCATGGCTTGTACTGCACAACGAGCACAAAGTTTGATTCACTTTGCTTCACGCAAAGCCATGGATATTGATGGTTTGGGTATTCGCCAGTTAGAACAATTGGTGGAGTTGGATTTATTGCATGATTTTGCTGATATTTATCGCTTAGATATTCCCACTTTGCAACAATTAAAAGATGACAAAATAGAAGAGGGCAAGAGTAAAAAAGCCACCCCTATCAAATGGGCTGAAAATATCTTGTCTGGGATTGAAAAAAGCAAGCAACCGAGTTTGGATAAATTGATTTTTGGTTTGGGCATTCGCCATGTGGGTGAAAAAACAGCCAAAACATTATTACAATATTTGGGACAATTGGCGTTGATTCGCATCATGCCATCGCCTCTATTGGCTTGTTTGCCAGATATTGGTGATGTGGTTGCCCATTCCATTGCCCAATATTTCGCCCAAACCTTTCAGCAAGAGCAAGTTGATGATTTATTAAGCGTTGGTATTGTACCCAAAGAAGGGCAATTGAGTGTGGATACCTTGGCTTTGGTTCAGGCTGAGGCATGGTTGAGTCATTTGCCTGATTTGAAAATGAATGGCAAAAAAGCCACTGATTTATGGCAGTTAGCAGGGCAGACGGTAGAGGGTTTATTAACGGATTCAGCCTTGCCTGCATGGTGGCAAGCGTGGCGTGAAAAAGCGGCGCATCAACAACTATTGCAGCAAATTGATGGTGCTTTGCAGCAAATAACAGCATTGAGTGCCAATATTGAAGTGGTTCAAACGGTTCACAATGAAGCAATTGTAGGCAAAGTTTTTGTGTTGACCGGCACTTTACCAACATTGGGGCGAGATGATGCCAAAGCCATGATTGAGGCTGCCGGTGGTAAAGTAACGGGCAGTGTGTCGAAAAAAACCGATTATGTGGTTGCCGGTGAAGCAGCGGGTTCTAAGCTGGTGAAAGCCCAAGAGCTCGGCGTGGCGATTTTAGATGAAGCAAGTTTATTGCAAATGTTACAGGAATAAAAATGCACCAAGTGATTAAAAAAGCAGTATTCCCTGTGGCGGGGATGGGTACACGTTTTTTACCCGCTACCAAAGCCAGTCCAAAAGAGATGTTGCCGATTGTGGATAAACCGCTTATTCAGTATGCCGTTGAAGAGGCTGTGTTGGCAGGTTGTACAGAAATGGTATTTATTACTGGACGCAATAAACGCAGCATTGAAGACCATTTTGATAAGGCATATGAGCTAGAAAATGAACTGGCTTTTCGCAACAAAGATGCCTTATTGGCGCATGTGCAAGACATTGTGCCCAAAAATGTAAGCTGTATTTTTATTCGCCAAGCTGAAGCTTTGGGCTTGGGTCATGCCGTATCATGTGCAAAACCTGTGATTGGTGACGAAGCTTTCGCTGTTATTTTGGCCGATGATTTGATTGATGCTCCTAAAGGTGCCTTGGCACAGATGGTCGATATTTACCAACAAACTGGCAACAGTGTTTTGGGCGTGGAAACGGTTGACCCCAGTGAAACGGGTTCTTATGGTATTGTTGAAATTGCTCAAGAAGCACAAAGACAGCGAATTCACAGCATTGTTGAAAAACCACATCCAGATGTGGCACCGTCTAATTTAGCGGTGGTGGGGCGTTATATTTTAACAGCTCGTATTTTTGAGATGATGCAAAACATGCCTCGTGGTGCTGGTGGTGAGATTCAGCTAACCGATGGCATTGCTCGGTTATTGAAGTATGAGCCTGTTTGGGCACATGCTTTTGATGGTATTCGTTATGACTGTGGTAGTAAGCTGGGTTATTTAGAGGCTACTTTGGCTTATGGCTTAAAACACCCCGAGGTCGGCGCAGCATTTAAAACGATTTTGGCACGGTACAGCAAATAACGGCGCTCATTAAAAAAAGCTGCTCATTGGATAATGGGCAGCTTTTTTTGTTTAATGCTTAGTAGCGAGCAATATTGGGGTCGATTTCTAAAGACCACGCATCAATGCCACCAGCCACATTATACAGGTTATCAAAGCCTGCTTTTTCTAAAAACAAAGCCACATTCATGCTGCGCATACCATGGTGACAATAGACTGCAATGGGTTTGTCATCAGGCAATTTGCTGTGGTGTAATGGTATCAAGTTCATGGGGATGTGAACATGGTTATCAATGGCAGCAAAAGCCACTTCATCATCTTCACGTACATCCAATAACACAAAATCCCGTTGTTCTTCACGCCATTTGGCTAAGTCTTGTACCGATAAAATTTGAATAGCGCTCATGGTTTAGAATGTAAAGTTAGCAGTTGATTGTTTTGAAACCAAGGCAGGAGCTGATGTCTCAAACAATGTGGTTTCATTGAATTGATTGCCTTGACGGGTAATCAAAACGGCTTTCATGGGGTGACTGTGATTCAAAATTGCCACCAAACGACCACCATCCGCTAATTGGTCTTTTAGGTTGCTTTCAATACTGGGTACAGCACCACCAACCAAAATAGCATCATAAGGTGCTTGCTCAGTTACACCTGTTAGGCCATCAGCAATGGCGTAGCTGATATTGGCTAATTCGCAAGCAGTCAATGCTTCACGAGCCCAATTTTGTTGGTCTTGGTCGATGTCCACAGTCAAAACCTGCTGTGCTAATTGACTTAAAATGGCAGCGCCATAGCCTGAACCCGTACCCACTTCCAATGCTTTGTCGGTTTTTTTCAATGCCAAGGCTTGGATTAATTTGGCCAAAACACGAGGCTCTAACATCATGCCACCATTGGCCAAAGGCAATTGTTGGTCAGCATAAGCGATGTTTTGGTGTTGTTCCAAAACAAAGCGTTCACGTGGAATCTCAGATAAAGCATCCAATAAGTCAAAATCTAAAACGTCCCAAGGACGGATTTGTTGTTCAACCATGTTAAAACGTGCTTTTGCGAAATCCATGTTAACTCCAGTTAATGGCGACCATGGGATTGAACAAGGTCGCTGAAAAATATAAAGATGCTTAAATTATCCCATAATTTAAGCACCTGTGCTTAATTCTCTTATCCAAAAACAAAATGGAAGAGGGCGAATAAACCACCAGACAATAACATGGCAATTGGGAACGTGAATAGCCAAGCCAAAATAATATTGCGAATGGTTGACCACTGTAATCCTGATTTATTGGCAACAGCCGTACCCGCTACTGCACTGGATAAGATTTGTGTGGTTGATACAGGCAAGCCAAATAAGTTGGCACCTGCAATACCAAGGGCAGTCGTCATTTGTGCAGACACACCTTGTGCATAAGTCATGTGTGATTTGCCAATGCCTTCACCCACGGTTTTAACTACACGTCTCCAGCCGACCATGGTGCCTAAGCCCAATGCAGATGCAATGGCAAAAATCACCCAGATTGGTGCATATTCAATTGGCAAACTAAAGTCTTTTTGCAAATTGTTTAAATATTCTTTTTGTTCAGGTTTCATGATGGGCAATGCAGCCACTTTTTTGCTGGTGTTTTCCAAGCACAATAAGTGTGAACGAGCCATCCAGCGTTGATTTTCTGTCAAATCAGCAATGGTTTTACCTGCAGGCAATAAGGTCTGAATTTCTTTGGCATGCCATGCTGTGTCACTGGCTTGGCAATGTACTTTATCAGTACTGGTTTGAGCCACAGGAGCGGGTAAATAAGGCGCCAATGCTTTTTGGTTATCAACCATAAAGCGTTCAAGTTGCACAGTAGCAGACACGGCACGCTCCAATTGGTATTGGCTACTTTTCATGTTTAACAAGAAATGACCTGGGATAATGCAAATTAAGATAAGCATCACCAAGCCCACGCCTTTTTGACCATCGTTAGAACCGTGAGCAAAGCTGACGCCCATGGCTGATAAAATCAGCATGAAGCGCGTCCAAAATGGAGGGTGTTTTTTACCGCGCACACCGCTACGCAAATAAGGCGTTTGATGGATGTTGGCAGTGGGGAATAATTGGCGCAAAAGAGACATGGTAATAAAGGCCAATAAGAAACCAGCCAATGGTGAAAAGAGCAATGAAGCACCCACATCCATGGCTTTGCCCCAGTTAACGCCTTCTGACCAAGATTGGCCACTGAACATGGCATTGGCCACGCCCACACCAATAATCGAACCAATCAAGGTGTGTGAACTGGAAGCTGGTAAACCAAAATACCATGTGCCAAGGTTCCAAATAATGGCACCGATTAACAAGGCAAAAATCATGGAAATCAATAGTTTGCTGTCACCTGATGCCAGTAAGTCCACTGGCAATAAATTCACAATGGCATAGGCAACAGCCAAACCGCCTGTTACCACACCCAAAAAGTTGAAAATACCCGATGCGATGACCGCATGGGTAGGCTTCATGGATTGAGTATAGATTACCGTGGCAATGGCATTGGCCGTATCATGGAAACCATTAATAAATTCAAAGAATAAAACCAAGAATAAAGACAAGAATAATAAGACACCAAGTGTTGGTGTCAGGTTTGATAATATATCCAGCATGGTCACTTAACTAGAGGCAGAAATAAATCCTAAACCGTGATTGTTCAACCTATTAAAGGTTACGTCAAGGCTATTTAAGAATATCTTTCTTTTTATTGACGAAAATGAAAAATTCAGGATGCCTATTTTGAGTAGGCAACCTGAATTTTAGCGTATAAAAACAAGGGGGCTGATTAGCCGAATTTACCGGTAATATAGTCCTCAGTTTCTTTTCTTTTTGGGGTGGTGAAGATTTCTTTGGTGTCACCAATCTCCATTAAATCACCCAAGTACATATAAGCTGTTACATCTGATACACGGGCAGCTTGTTGCATATTGTGTGTCACGATGGCAATGGTGTAATCTTTTTTCAATTCCGTTACCAATTCTTCAATGTGGGCGGTTGAAATCGGATCCAAGGCACTCGTGGGTTCGTCTAGTAACAAAACTTCTGGTTTGGCTGCAATGGCACGGGCAATGCACAAACGTTGCTGTTGACCACCTGATAATGATTGACCAGATTGTTTTAATTTGTCTTTAACTTCATTCCAAAGTGCAGCTTTTTTCAATGCCCATTCAACACGATCATCCATTTCGCTACGGCTAAGATTTTCATATAGCTTCACACCAAACGTCACATTGTCATAAATAGACATGGGAAATGGGGTTGGTTTTTGGAAAACCATGCCAACCTTGTTGCGCAATAAGTTCAAATCCACACTCTTATCCAAGATGTTTTTGCCATCCAGTAAGATTTCACCCTCAACACGCATGCCATTGTATAGATCGTACATGCGATTGAATGTGCGCAATAGGGTTGATTTGCCACAACCTGATGGGCCAATAAATGCAGTAACTTTTTTGGTTTGAATGTCTAAGTTAATGTTTTTTAGCGCATGAAACTGGCCGTAGTAAAAGTTAAAATTTTGTACAGAAATCTTCTTATCCATGTCTTATCTGCCTATAAAGCTATTAGTGGTTTTGCGCAGAATTTCTGCTTAAAAAACGCGCCAAAATATTGGTAATCAAAACGGTCAAGGTAATCAGCAATGCTGCACCCCAAGCCAAACGATGTAAATCTGCATAAGGTGTAATGGCAAATTGCAAAATCATATTGGGCAAGTTGGCCATGGGCTCATTCATGTTTGAACTGTAAAAGTTGTTATTCAATGCGGTAAAAATGAGCGGAGCTGTTTCGCCTGATACACGAGCAAATGCCAATAAAATCCCTGTTAATACACCTGTTTTGGCTGCACGAAGTGTAACCATGGTCACCAACTTCCATTTTGGGGTGCCCAAGGCATAAGCTGCTTCACGCAAGGTATTGGGCACTAACTTTAACATGTTTTCTGTGGTGCGAATGACCACAGGAATCACGAGTAATGATAGAGCCAAAGAGCCTGCCCAACCTGAGAAATGGCCTTGGTAAACCACAACCAATTCGTAGATAAACAAACCAATGACAATGGAAGGTGCCGACAGCAAAATATCATTGATAAAACGAGTGGTTTTCGCAAACCAGTTATTTTGGCTAAACTCAGCCAAGTAAATACCAGCCATGATGCCAATTGGTGTGCCGATAATCAAACCAAACAAGGTGATGTAAAGACTGCCGACAATGGCATTGCGGATACCGCCTTCTGTGCCGGGTGGCGGTGTATCCATCGCATAGGTGCCCCAAGTCAATAGTGCATCAGAGCCATGGCTAAACAAGGTCATTAAAATCCAGCCTAACCAGAACAGACCGAACAGCATGGCTAAAACTGAAACAATGATATTAAATTTATTAATGAGACGACGGCGACGGTAAATAGATTGATTCATAATATGTCCTTAAGCTCCTATTAACCTTCGTTTTTTTGCATGCGCAATAACATGATTTTGGAAATGCACAACACCACAAAGGTGATTAAGAACAACAAAAGACCAATGTGCAATAACGATGATAAGTGCACCTCGTCCACAGCCTCAGCAAATTCATTGGCCAATGCAGAGGTAATCGATACGCCTGATTGAAACATGCTGGGGCTAATGTTGAAGGTATTACCAATCACAAAGGTCACAGCCATGGTTTCGCCCAAGGCACGTCCTAGACCCAAAATAATGCCACCAATAACGCCCACTTTGGTGTAAGGCAAGACCACATGGCGAATGACTTCCCAAGTGGTTGAACCTAGACCATAGGCAGATTCTTTTAATAGCGTTGGTGTCACAGCAAAAACGTCACGCATTACAGCGGCGATAAAGGGAATAATCATAATCGATAAAATTAATGATGCTGTGAATAAGCCAATACCCATGGGTGCGCCTTGAAACAACACACCAATAATGGGCCAGTCACCAAGGTATTTAATCATGTGTGGCTGAATGTTTTCTGCAAAAAAAGGTGCAAAAACAAATAAACCCCACATGCCATAAATAATCGAAGGAATACCTGCCAATAATTCAATGGCAATGCCCAAAGGGCGACGTAGCCACAAAGGGCTAAGTTCTGTTAGGAAAATGGCGATACCAAAGCTAACAGGTACAGCAATTAATAAGGCAATAACCGATGTCACCAAGGTGCCATAAATCGGTGCCAATGCACCATATTCACCGGCAACAGGATCCCATTCGGCGCTGGTGTAAAAGCCCCAACCAAATTTTTCCATGCTGGGAATAGAGCCGATAATCAATGAAATAATAATGCCGATTAAGCTGGCCAAGACAAAAAACGCGAAGAAGCGGGTGGCGTTAACAAAGAGCCAATCGATTTTTTGTTGTGTAGCGAGTTTTTTTTGCAAAGAGCTCATGCGTCGCACTATCCTTTAAAGTTTCATAAAGACAAAAGCGATGGGCCAAGGGTGAGCTTGGAGCCATCGCTTTGTATCAACATATTAGTAGATGGCTTTGCCTTGTGCATCAACCACTTGTTTCCAGCTTTCGCGGATGGCGGTTTTAGCAGCTTCTGGCAATGGAACGTAGTCTAATTTTTTAGCAGCGTCATCACCATTTTTGTAAGCCCAGTCAAAGAATGACAATGCAGCTTTGGTTTGTTCTGGTTTAGCAGGATTTTTATGTACCAAAATAAAGGTTGCAGCAGCGATTGGCCATGCATTTTCTTGATCTTGGTTAGTCAAAATCAATTTAAAGCCAGGGGCTTTTGCCCAATCCGCATCTGCAGCAGCTGCAAATGTTTCTTGAGAAGGCTGTACCACTTTGCCAGCTTTGTTGGTCATGCTGGTGTGAGCCATGTTGTTTTGTTTGGCGTAAGCATATTCAACATAACCAATTGAGTTTTTTACATTTTTAACAAATGTAGCGACGCCTTCGTTACCTTTGCCTGCTGTACCTGTGCTGGCAGTAGGCCATTTAACCGAGTTGGCAGCGCCAACCGTTTTATCCCACTCAGGTGATACTTTGCTCAAGTAGTTGGTGAAGTTGAAGCTGGTACCAGAACCATCTGAACGGAATACGGTGGTAATCGCCGCATCAGGTAATTTAATATTGGGGTTCAATTTGGTAATGGCTGCATCGTTCCATTTTTTGATTTTACCCAAGTAGATATTGGCCAATACTTCGCCTGACAAATTCACTTCACCAGGTTTGATACCATCAATATTCACAACAGCAACCACGCCACCAATGACAGTTGGGAATTGGATTAGACCATCTTTGTCCAAATCTGCTTTGTCCAAAGGTGCATCGGTTGCACCAAAATCAACTGTTTTATTGATGATTTGTTTTACACCACCACTAGAGCCAATTGATTGGTAGTTAATTTGACCCAGTTGCGCGCCTTGAAATTCTTGTGCCCATTGTGCGTAGATTGGTTGAGGGAATGATGCACCTGCACCAGTCACTTTCATCAATTCAGCAGAAGGTGCTGCACCAGCACCGCTGGCCGTACCAGAAGCAGTATTGGTTTCAGTTTTGCTGTCGCCACCAGTACAAGCGGCCAACAATGCCAAGCTACTGGCAACAACAAGTGTAGAAAGACGTAAACGCATAGTAAGACTCCAAGGGTAGTTTGTTTTTAATTAGGATTAAACAATGCTTGCAGTGTAATAAAGTAATATTTCAGCTTTGTGACAGAATGTGAC
>JASLDB010000118.1 GCA_030151665.1 Neisseriaceae bacterium | reverse complement strand
TGAGCGATTCGAACGCTCGACCAACGGATTAAAAGTCCGCTGCTCTACCGGCTGAGCTAACGACCCGGAGAAGAGGATGTGAATATTAATAGCAGATGCAATTTCTGTCAACACTTTGTCACTATTATTTTGCAATAAATATTTAACAAACTGAATTTACAAAAAATTTTATTCACACCTTTTTACCAAAATTCCTTATTGGCTTAAACCATTGTGGCGTAGCAATGCTGCAATCTCTGGTTTTCGGCCACGAAATGCCTCAAAAGATGCCATTGCCGAACGAGAACCACCCACCGATAACACCTCTTGCCAAAACTTCTGGCCCATGGCTGCTGTGTCTTTGGCTTCTTCAAAAGCCGCATACACATCTGCAGACAAAACTTCTGCCCAACTATAACTGTAATAGCCCGCAGAATAACCACCGGCAAAAATATGGCCAAAACTGTGTGCAAAGCGGTTATAGTCTTTGGCTTGCCACACGGACACTTCTGCTCGAACATCAGCCAAAATATTTTGCCATGTATCGCTGCTGTTTTGATCAAAATAAATCGACATATCAAACAAAGCAAATTCCATTTGGCGCAAGAACCACAAGCCTTTTTGGAAATTTTTGGCAGCAATCATTTTTTGATACAAAGCGTCTGGCAATGCTTCACCAGTTGTTTCGTGTGCACTCATGCCTTGCAATACAGCCAATTCCCAAGCAAAATTTTCCATGAATTGGCTAGGCAATTCGACGGCATCCCACTCAACACCATTGATACCTGACACACCCAATTCATCAACTTGGGTTAACAAATGATGTAAACCATGTCCTGTTTCGTGGAACAAGGTCACAATTTCATCATGGGTTAAATACGCTTCTTTACCCGCAGTCGCTGGCGTGAAATTACACACCAAATAAGCCATTGGCGTTTGCACATAATCCACCAAAGCACGACGACCACGATAGTCATTCATCCAGGCACCACCACGTTTGCCTTCGCGTGCATACAAGTCCATATAAACACTGCCAAACACTTGGCCATCACGCATCAATTCAAAATAGCGCACATCAGGGTGCCAAGTTGGTGCTGATTTTTCTGCCAAGGTCACGCCATACAATTGATGAATCAAAGCAAATAAACCATCCAATACTTTACCAATAGGGAAGTATTGTTTCACTTCTTGCTCTGAGAAAGCATATTGCGCTTCACGCAATTTTTCAGCAGCATAGGTTAAATCCCATGGTTCAATATCATTCAAACCCAAGGTTTCACCAGCAAAAGCCAACAAGGCTTTTTTATCTTCCTGAGCAAATGGCTTGGCGCTTGCCGCCAAATCGCGTAGGAAGGCCACCACTTGCTCAGGGCTATCAGCCATTTTGGTTGCCAATGACAATTGTGCAAAATTATCGAAACCCAATAAATGTGCTTCTTTTTGTGAAGCGACCAGACGTCGACCAATATTGGCGGTGTTATCCCACTTACCTTCCCCCAATTCACTGGCTCGGCTCACATAGGCACGGTAGATTTTTTCACGCAATTCACGGTTATCAGCATATTGCATCACCGCCAAATAGTGTGGCATTTGCAAACCAATTTTATAACCCGTTTTTTCTTCCGCTTGTGCTGCCGCTTGAAACATGGCCACCGCGTAATCAGGCAAACCAGCCAATTCGCTTTCGTCTTCGATATACAAAGCAAATGCATCGGTGGCATCCAAAACATTTTGACTAAATTCTGCCGCCAATTGCGCACCTTCTGTTTGCAATTTGGCAAATTCTTGTTGTTCTTTTTCTGGCAATTCTGCACCAGACAACACGAAATCACGCAAATCATTGTCTAATTTTTTTTGCTGTGCTGCACTCAAAGTCGCATATTCATTGGCTTTAATCGCTTTAAAGCGTTCGTACAACACAATATCTTGTGACATCTCAGTAAAGAACACTGTCACTTCAGGCATCATTTGGTTATACACGGCACGCAGTGCTGGCGTATCCACCACCGAATTTAAGTGGGCAACCACGCCCCACATGCGCCCCACTTTTTCAGTAATATCGGTCAATGCTTCAACCGTATTGTCCCAAGTGGCAATGTCTGTGGCTTTGATTTTTTCAATCGCCACTTTGGCTTCATCCATGGCAGAGCGTAAAGTAGGCTCAATACTTTCTGGCGTAATTTCATCAAAACGGGGTAAATCACCCAATTGGCTTAATGCTGTACTCATGCTATTCCTTTTTTTCTGGCTTATTCAAAAGCGCTGATGAATGCTTTACGCACCCTGTAAATACGGATAGAGTTAATTTTTAAAGTCTATACTGTATATAAGGACAGTTTCATGAAAAACAATATTCGACCCTATTTAGAACACACCCCAAAAATTGACAACAGTTGCTACATTGATGATTTGTCCTTGGTCGTGGGTGAGGTTTCATTGGCTAGCAATGTTTCAGTTTGGCCTTTTGCAGTGATTCGTGGTGATGTCAATCGTATTGTGATTGGTAAAAATAGCAATGTACAAGACCACACCATGTTACACGTTAGCCACAAAAATGATGCCAAACCGGAAGGTTCACCATTGATTATTGGTGACCATGTCACCATTGGTCACCAAGCCATGCTGCATGGCTGCACCATTGGCAACCGTGTTTTAGTGGGCATGAAAACCACCATTTTAGATGACGCAATTATTGAAGATGATGTCATGCTTGGTGCAGGGAGCCTTGTGCCACCGAGAAAACGTCTAGAAAGTGGCTATTTGTATGTTGGCTCGCCTGTTAAACAAATTCGTGCTTTAACTGAAGAAGAAAAAGCCTTCTTGACCTATTCAGCAGAGCATTATGTCCGTGTTGCTAACAACCATAAGAAAAATCAAACATTCTAATGTCCAAGTAAGCAATAGCAATATGGCGAATATATTAACGTCTAAACACCAGATAAAAGTGAAATTTCACAGCATAATCAAAATAGAACAAAAAATCTAACGCCTGATACATTGCAAATTTTTGCAATAAAAGTTTGACAAGGGCGGTTACCAAGATTGAGAATCCGACATTGCTTGTCAAAAATAGACATTTTGACAAGCACTGTTAAAAAAACGGAGAACTTCTATGCAACAGTCTACAAGCAAAAACGACCCTTACGCAGGGTATCGTGAGCTGACGTTACGCGGCATGATTCTCGGTGCACTCATCACCGTGATTTTCACTGCTTCAAACGTTTATTTGGGCTTAAAAGTTGGTTTAACTTTTGCCTCATCCATTCCCGCTGCTGTTATTTCCATGGCGGTATTAAAATTTTGCCACGATTCCAATATTCTGGAAAACAATATGGTACAAACGCAAGCTTCTGCTGCGGGTACTTTGTCTTCCATTATTTTCGTTTTACCTGGCTTACTCATGTTAGGTTACTGGCAAGGTTTTCCATTTTGGCAAACCACCTTTATTAGTGCAGCAGGCGGCATTTTGGGTGTGGTCTTCACCATCCCCCTACGCCATGTTATGGTTGTAAATAGCCCATTGCCTTATCCTGAAGGTGTTGCAGCTGCTGAAATCTTAAAAGCCGGTGACAGCAGTGAACAAATCAATGCCGATGGCAGCAAAGAAGAAAGCGGTATTAAACAAATTCTTGCGGGTGGTTTATTTGCTGGTATTTTCAGTTTATTTGCCCAAGGCTTTCGCGTGGTCAGTGATGCAGCCAGTTATTGGTTCAAATCTGGCAATGCCATTTTCCAAGTGCCCATGGGTTTTTCTTTTGCCTTATTGGGTGCAGGTTATTTAGTTGGCATCACTGGCGGTATCGCCATGTTAATTGGTATGTTCTTTGCTTGGGGCATGGCAGTACCTTACCTAACCTCAATCGCACCGATGCCAGAAGGCATGGACATGGTTGCTTATGCCTCAGCCATTTGGAAATCCAAAGTTCGCTTTATTGGTGCTGGTACCATTGGTATTGCCGCTATCTGGACACTATTGACCCTGATGAAACCCATGATTGAAGGCATGCGCCTATCATTCCAGGCCATCAGCGGTAAAAATACCCAAGCAGACACCAGCCGCACCAACCAAGATTTGTCGCCCAAATGGATGATTATCATCTCATTGGCAATGTTGGTTTTATTGGCAGCAACATTTGCCAGCTTCATTAGTGCATCGACCATCCCAACAGGTGTGGCTTGGTTGCTAGTGGCTTGCGCAACTTTAATGGCATTCATTATTGGCTTCTTAGTAGCGGCTGCTTGTGGTTACATGGCAGGTTTAATTGGCTCTTCTGCTAGCCCCATTTCAGGCATTGGTATTGTTTCCATTGTTTTGATTTCTTTGGTATTCATGGTTGTGGGCACTGCAACCGATTTATTTGCCACCCCTGAAAACACCCAGTTTGTGACTGCATTAGCAATTTTCACTGCCTCTGCTGTATTGGCCATTGCAACCATTTCCAATGACAACTTACAAGACTTGAAAACAGGCTTTTTGGTACACGCTACCCCTTGGCGCCAACAAGTGGCTTTAATTATTGGTTGTATCGTGGGTGCTTTGGTCATTTCTCCTGTCTTGGAATTGCTATACAACGCCTATGGCTTCACTGGTGCTTTGCCTCGTGCTGGCATGGATGAAAACCTTGCCTTATCTGCACCACAAGCCACATTGATGACCACCATTGCCAAAGGTATTTTCTCGCACAATCTTGAGTGGAATTACATCTTCATCGGTATTGGCATTGGTATTGTATTAATTATTATTGATGTCATTTTGAAGAAAAGCACCAAAACCATGTCATTGCCACCATTGGCTGTGGGCATGGGTATTTACTTGCCAGCGGCTGTGAACATGCCTATTTTTGTAGGCACTGTGGTGTCGTATTTGTCTATTCGCCACATCAAAAAACGCACCAAAGGCAACAAAGCCGAAGAAGAAAAGCAATTAAAAGCTGCAGAACGCCGCGGTACTTTATTTGCGGCTGGCTTGATTGTTGGTGAAAGCCTGATTGGTGTATTAATGGCAATGATTATTGTCGGCTCAATGGCAGCTGGCAAAGGTGAAGCACCACTGGCTTGGAACTTACCAAACTGGGGCACTGCTGCTGATTTATTGGGTT
>JASLDB010000099.1 GCA_030151665.1 Neisseriaceae bacterium | reverse complement strand
CAATCATTTGCAGCCATTTGTTCAATGATAATAAATCCGCACCAATGATTTTGCTAAAATCGGGCATAATCTTGATGTTGCCATCCAAGTCATGGTCAAAATGCTTTTCCCACAAGTGCCAAGGGCTGCTAATTAAACTTTGGCAACCTTGAAAATGGGTCATGCCTCGTTGATTGGGCGTTACCGTTTGGGTCATTTGGCTAGTGTGTTTGGGCGATAGCTTGATTTGTAAAGGCTCATGTTCTCGTTGCCAATCAATGGGAAAGCCATCAAAAACCAATACCGTCGCAGGGGATTTTAAGCGATGCTTAATGGTATAGTGAATCTCAAAAGGCAAGCCCACGGATGCTTGGTTGGGCATCTGGCGTTCAATGTGGATAGGGCGGTAAGTACGAGCACGCATGGCATCAATCAAGGCGACCACTGCCAAAATCAGCAAGCTGGCTTGGCAAATTTTCAATAGAATAGTTGCTTCTGGCAGCTTAAATGACTGACCAACGCCAGCCAAAAGTGCCACAATGGCTAAAGTGAAAATAAGGGTGATGAACGATTGACTCGGTCTCATGTTCTTGGCGCCGCAATGCTGTGGGTTAAATCGGTCAAGACAGTGTCCAAATCAAAGCCTTCCATTTCCAAGGCTATGGATAAGCGAACACGATGGCGCATCGTAGGCAACCACAAGGCTTTAATGTGATCTGGTGTGACAAAGTCCATGCCTTGTAATAAAGCATATGAGCGAGCACCTTGTAATAAAGCAATGCCAGCACGGGGACCTGCACCAATTGAAAATTGGTTATTGTGGCGTGTTGCACCAACCAATTGTGCAACATATTCCACAATTTGTGAGCTAATGGTGACTTTTTCAACCATTTTTTGCAGTTGTAACATTTGGCCGATGGTGAGGTTGTTTTCATTTTCAGGCAAAGTGTCCACACGGCTACTATGCATTAAGCGGCTTAACAGTTTGATTTCCTCATTCATGGTGGGGTAATCAATCAAGACTTTGAACATAAAGCGGTCTAGTTGTGCCTCTGGTAATGGATAAGTACCTTCTTGCTCAATGGGGTTTTGCGTTGCCAAAACCATAAATGGCTTAGGCACTTCATGTGTTGTACCATCCAATGTTACTGAGTATTCTTGCATCACCTCCAAAAGTGCTGCTTGGGTTTTGGCTGGGGCACGGTTAATCTCATCGGTTAACAGAAGATTGGTAAAAACAGGACCTTCACGCAAGACAAATTGTTGCTGTTTATTGTCCATCCAATAGTGACCTGTCACATCAGATGGCATTAAGTCAGGGGTAAATTGAATACGGTTAAACGCTCCTGAAATATTGTGCGCCAAGGTTTTAACCAATAGGGTTTTACCCACGCCGGGGACACCTTCTAGTAAAACGTGACCACCCGATAAAAAAGCGGTGAGCACATAATCAATGACATTTTCTTGTCCAACAATGACAGTTTGTAAGCGTTGTTTTAAAAACTGGATGGCTCGGATGGCTGTGTCCAATTGTTTTGCATTATCGTTTGTTGAATCCATCATAGTGCCTTCCTAATCATTTGGTATGCTTGTAAGTAAATAAACCATTCTTTGCGGGTTAATGTTTCTGGGATGGGTTTGCACCACATCGCAATGACATCGGTGGGTAATTTCAATGAATCTTCCAATAAGGTCATCTTGTCTGATAATGGCAAGCCATGCCAATTGCCATAACGGCGTTGCCATTGCTTAAATAAGTGTTGCTGCCATTCTTCGAGTAATGCCTCTTTACTTTTGCGTTCTTCAATAAACCGCCCTGCTGCCAATAAATGTTGTTGCCATTGGCGATTGCTATAAGGGTGTAAACGATAGCGAATCCCTTTGGGCAATTTGTGGTACCAAAAAATCATGACAATGGTCAAAAAGAATAAG
Source organism: Neisseriaceae bacterium (assembly GCA_030151665.1). GTDB lineage: Bacteria > Pseudomonadota > Gammaproteobacteria > Burkholderiales > Neisseriaceae > JASLFS01. The sequence continues at coordinate 2,515 of JASLDB010000099.1, read as the reverse complement.
AAGACAAACCAAGGTGTATTGTCCCACGTTTTTTTCCACAATGGCGTGGTGGCCAATGCATCGGTAGAGCGCCATCTGGAGACCAATAAAATATTGGGGCGATTTTGGCTTAAATAATTGGCAATGGCCAAGTGGTCGTATTTGTCCAAGCTGTTATCGACAATGGGTAGATTGGCAGTCATAAAGGCGTCCATGTCAATTATAAAGGTAATTTGTCCCTTGCCATGGCGCATGCTCAGCATTTGGCTGCCATAAGGACCATTGTCTTGCCAAGCAATATTCTTTTGTTTGTCTGCACTAACCGACAAATAAGCATTTTTTTTCTCGTGGGTTTGCTGGTTATACAAGGCCAATTGTTGGTTGTTGCCAATGGGCAGCCAAGACAAACCTTGGCGGCAGTTTTGCATCATGGTTTCTGGATCAAAATTAAAATCTTGGGTAAATTTACCATTCGCAAATCTTGGCGCCAGTTTCAATTGTGCTTCATAACGGTTTTTTTCTTCAAGACAGCGTGCTTCTGACAAATCATTTTTGACCAATGTTTTATCAGAAATCTGTATGCTTACACCCACCAGTTTGGCTAATTGCTCAGTGGCAGATTGGTTCTTGTCTTTATCGTCTTCTTCGTTCTGTTCTGCTGTTGCTACAGCAGCATAACTTGGCAAAGGCAAAATAACTTGATTGCCCTGAGCGATCCAATCGAGCAACTCTTGGTTAATGGTTGCAAAGTTTTTATCATCAATATTGTTATCATTTTTACGGATCCAAAGCAATTGATTGGCTTTGGTTTTTGGGTCTTTGGGGCCTTGCCACAGTGGAGCGAATACAATGTCACTTTTGGGGTGAGCCAATGGTAAGGTTTTGCTCAAAGCCAGAAAATCAAAGTCCTGTAAGGCTGATTGTGTATTGCTGGTATCAATTTGGGCAGGCTCCCACTTATCTTGCTGGGTGATGGTGTAATTGTGGAAGAACAGCCAAGTTGCCAAGGCAATACCCGCCAATAGTAACCCTCCAACAATGGCTAATGCACGGCGGTTCATGATTGGGCTCCTGAGCGATTGGCATGCTTAAATGTGGCTTGGTAGTTATCACATAAGTCCAAAATTGTTGCCAAAGGTAATTCGTAGTGACCATAGGTCACATATTGCCAGGATTGAGTCAATGATTTCATATAGGGTAATTGGTGTTGGGCATATTGATGAACATGCACCAAAACTTCACCTTCGGTATCACTTTCGATAATGGGCAATTTTTTTTCATGCAACAAATACACCAATGAAGCACGGTATAAAATACTCAATGCCGCTTGGATATTGCCATCCAAAGCCAATTTTCGAGCATCTTGTTCTGGTGTTTTGGACATGGTTTCTGGATCGAGGTCTAACCCGAATAACGTTTTTGGGGCTTTTTTCTCTTGGTGAATACGGGAAAAATCTGTGTCTTGTAACCGGCGCAAGAAGAAAACCAGCAAGACAATGCCCACCACAATAATGAGGATCCAAAACAATCCCCGTAAATCAAAAGCAGGAGGAGATACATTAGGAATCTTTAAATCACGGTTTTTTGCTGGTTTTGTTGGATTTTTGGGCTCAATGCTTCGACTTTGACTAACATGGGCAAAAGGTGGCTCGGTTAATATTTTTTGCTGTTGGGCAATTAATTCTTGATCATTGGGTGCTTGTTGGGCAAGGCTATCTTGGCTGTAAGAACCCAATAATGCTACTAGAAACAAGGTACCTAAACCTTGGCTTAGGCGCTTGGCAATATTTTGGAAAGCCAGCTTTAAATCCCATGCTTCTGATAAATTGCGGGCATGCAGATACAAAGAAAAGCCACTGCACACATAAATAGGGCCCCAAAAACACAGCACCAACCAATAAGCAGCACTGAAAGCTTGGTACCATATGGCTTCTTGTTCCATAAATGTATTCAAGGTCTCATACAATGACCACACGTCAACCAATGCTTTAAATTCATTAGGTATCAAATTTGAGGCGGGATCATCCAGTAAAAACCACGACACACTCATTACCATGCCAAAGGTCCAAATGCTTTCAAATAATGAGCCAAATAACGTCAAGCTTGTGGCTTTACTACCGACATGGCGAGTAATTTCTTGGGCTCGAGAGGCATAACGTTTACCTTGTAAATGCTCTAAGATAGTAATGGGCAATACCAAACTGCGATGGGGACTCAAGCGTCGCCATGTTAAGTCACCGATAATGCGTGGTCGAAAGAACAGCTTGAATGTCATCTTTAAATCATGACCAAAGCTGTGATGTCGATTAAAAATACTGTCAGATACCACAGCCAAAATACCGGCTTCAAATAGCGGTTTTAACCACCAAAAGCATAGCAAGAGCCAAAAAGGATCACGCCAAAAAACCAAAAATAAAATAGCCAATACGGGCAATGAACTGCAACACCACAAAGCCATGAGCCGCCATACTTTGTCTTTGAAAATAACAGTGCCCAAATCGGTAGCTTCATGGGCGTTGCGAGCACGATTGATAAT
>JASLDB010000094.1 GCA_030151665.1 Neisseriaceae bacterium | reverse complement strand
CCGAACAGGACCGTGAAACGACTCAGCGCCGATGATAGTATGGATTCCCATGTGAAAGTAGGTCACCGCCAAACTCCCAACAATAAGCCCCTAGCTAATGCTAGGGGCTTTTTTACGTCTAATATAATGAAAATATAGCGATAAATTTATCCAAAACTTGAATAAATGTTATAAAATATCGAGAAATATATTGTTCAATACAGAATGTGTTGTATGGACAAGAACGGTAGAACTTGACCAAGTGGAATAGAGGATTTTAATCATTAAAATAATCCTATGATCACTTGGTATGATGAATAGTAGAAAGATAAATGTCTTCATGACTGAGCACAATCTGTGGGTATATGGTATTAAATTTGCCATCGGTATTATTGTGATTTTATTGGTAACCAGACAATTAAAACGCTGGTTGCGTTGGCTTCGATTCAAACGAATAGGTGCGTACCGCATCAATCAAATGTCTGGTTTGGAGTTTGAACAATTTCTACAAGATTTATTTGTGCGATTAGGCTATGAAGTTGAGTTAACCAAGGCATCGGGAGATTTTGGTGCAGATTTGATTTTACATGGTGAAGATAGCGTTGTTATTCAAGCTAAGCGTTATGATAGCAATGTAAGCTTGGCAGCAATCCAAGAAGTGTATGCCGCAAAGGCATACTATGGTACAGACGAGGCCTGGGTGATTACCAATAGCCAATACACCAAAAGTGCCCAAATCTTGGCAGAAGCATGTGATGTGCGGTTGATTGATGGTTTAGAACTATTCGATATTTTGGATGAACTACAAACCCATAAGTAATCAGCACGACCTAGATATGTGTATTTATAAAAGCACTGTAAGGTTCATGGTATTGTTATTTGTTATGAAGATTATAATATTGCGGAATTTTTCTAAAGATAGTCAGTCATAGTTTATTTCAGTAAAATCTATAAGGTCAATGTTGTATTGATTGGGTTTCTTTATCTTGCAAGATTGAGAGAATAAATTTATTGCGTTATTTTGGGAGAATGAATGAAAACATTGGCGATACCATTGCTCGTCTTACCACTTTCTTTTGTTTTAGTATTGGTGCAGGATTTGTCTATTGCTGAATCCTTTGCATTTGTTGTTGGCTTGCTTAATCACATGGTGGCACATTAAAATAAGTGGTAAATTTATGTGCACTAATACTGATTAAGTAATACAACCACAATTATAATTTGTATATCAATTGCTCTAATAAAATTTTACAGTATATTCACCTCATTGCTCATATGTTGATGTTTAAACAATAGCTTAGCTTGGTGCTGTAATTTCACAGCACTATTGGAATTTGAAAGCTTAAGCAATGAGTAATCCTTCTGTTTTGGCTATGCCAATTGAAGCAATGCACCCTGCATTAAAGCTTAAATAATCATCTTCGATACCATCTGAGAAAATGACCCCATTTTCTGGCATTAATGATTCCAAATGCAATGGGCTGTTTTTCTTGATTGAGCCAAACACCAAGCTTGTACCTGTTGTTTGGCTGTGGAATGGTTCTCTTACAGTAAATTGCAATCGCTTTTCACCCCAAGAAAAGCCTTGTGATAATGGATGGTCATGTGTACCCGCTATGGCTTGCGCACTGGTTAAAATAGACTGTAACCACCCCGTTGAACCAAGCCCTGTGGAAACGATAATGCCAGAAGATGATTGTATTTCTTGCTTGCCTTGCCAACGAACGAGATAGCGAGCTGATGTATGGCTTTTAGGACCAATAAAGACATCATTGACGGCCAGTAATGTTTGTCCATCATTGGTGGTGACTTGTGCAAAGGTGATGGATTTTTGTTTAATTTTGCCTTTTAAGGTGAGCTTGACCACTTCAGCTAATTGCCCCATTTCAAAGGGAAGCAATTTTCCATCAAAGCGAGCAGGGTCTGGGTTAATGGCAATGACTGGCTGAGCATTGAGATATTTTAAGGTGTTGGCAACCAGCCCATCTTGGCCAATCACCACGACAATATCTTGTTTGGAAAACTGGTAGCTAGGCAGCAATTTTCTTTCTAGTAATTGAAAGCGCCCCATGCCTTTCAAAATCATTTCTGCTTGAATAAGCTGTTGTTGGTAGACATCATGTTCAATGAGGTAATCATTTACTTCAACATGATTGTGTTCGAGGTAAAACTTTGCTTGTGGCCATGTGTTGAATCGCTCAATCAATTCTTGCATGCGTGTTTTTCTCATGACCAATACAAAGCGGGGACCTTGGGTGCTGTTCATGCTTTTTCACCTTTTCGCATAAGTTGTCCAAATAAATCAGGGCTGAGGTTGATTTCACCTATTTTTCCAGCATTTTGAGCCAGTGATTCAAATGCCATGGCCATCAGTTGTTCAGGGTTCATTTTGGCCAATGCCATCGCTTTTAAGTTTTCGACTGGTAATTGACCATAAGCTTTCATTTTGGCCTCAATGGCATAAGCATCTGCTTCGGATTGAATTTTTTGATTTCCTGCACTCAGTGCCACAAGTTCATTGCGTTTTGACTCCATATTCACTTGTGCAATTAATTCTTCTTGTTCGATTTCTGCTCGTTCACGCAATAAGGTGCGCTCATTATCCAATCTTGCTTCTTCTATTTGTTGTTGCTTGGTTTGTATGGAGAGATCGGTTTCTAATTCTGCTTCTTTGATGGTTCTTTCTTGTTCAACTGAGAATTTTCGCCTAGCGTAAATGGCATCATCTGCTTCTTTTAAGATAGTTTCACGTGCTTGGGCTTCTAGTGCTTTTAAGGTTTCAGGTGATGGTGAAATGGCTAAAATAGCCACATCAATAATTTCAATGCCCAATGATTCAAGTGAAGCGTGTTCTGCCAATTGTGATGAGACAAAATCCAGCAATGCTTGCCCCATGAGTAGTGCATTTTTTAATAATGTGCTTTGTATTTTAGATTGGATGACTGTTTGTGCGCTGCGTATGATGCGATCACTGAGCTTGAATGGGTCTTCTGATACATAAGATTTCCCCAATTTATCCAAGTTGAAGTTTAATACTTCGGCCGTTTTTTCTGGGTGTTTGACTTGAAAAGAGATTTGCCCTTGTATGCGTAGGCTTTGAAAATCTGCTGTTTGCAGATTGAATATAAAGGGTGCTTCTTGGGCATTAAGAGGCAGTGCTGCAATAGAAGCCTTGTCTGAGTTATACCAAAAGCACAAACCTTTACCTTGTTTTCGGATTTGGCCATTAACGGATTGAATGATAAAAGTTGATGAATCTGATTTGAAATATTGGAAAGCGAACATGATTATCTCCTATTAGTGTCTTTATGACTGTATTTAATTATTGTCTTATCGACAAAATAAAGTCAATAACTAAATGTCAAAATGACAATAAATATTTTTTCAGGTATGATTTACTGCACAATAAATACCAGATGAGACCTGTGTACATGTCAGAAGAAATATTTCTTTCAAGCTACAATCGAGAAGATTATTTAGCACCATTATTGAGTGTGGATACGGTGTTGTTCACTTACCACGACAATACATTAAAGGTGTTGTTGGTTAAACGAGATCATTATCCTGAGAAAGGGAAGTGGGGCTTACCCGGTGGTTTTGTGGATGAACAACAAGATAGAACAATTGAAGACACTGCATATCGAAAAGTCAAAGAAAAAACAGGGGTAAATCCACCTTATATCGAGCAGCTTGGTGCCATTGGTAATGGTCAACGAGACCCAAGAGCTTGGTCTGTGACTGTTTGTTATACGGCTTTGATTGCTTACCAAGCTTGCCAAGCATATGTAGACAGTGTTCACACTGTAAAATGGGTTGTTCTTGAGGATGTTGGGTCAATTGAATTGGCATTTGATCATGCGCAGTTAATACAAAAAGCCCGTGAGCGATTACGGCAAAAATCGTTGTATTCCATTGTGCCAGGCTTTGCACTTCCCGAAGTCTTTACTTTAGCGCAGCTACAACATGTCCATGAGGTTTTGATTGGTAAGCCCATACAAAACAAATCATTTCGTCGGCGCTTAGAACAAGCTGATTTACTCATTGATACTGGTGAGAAACGACAAGAGCGAGGTCGGCCTGCTAATTTATATCGATTGAAATCACAATCAGCTGATTATCGGTTTATACGCAATTTGGAAGTTTAAGGCTGACATTTCTTTTGTATTAGGTTGAATTTGAATGGTTATCATCAAATTTGATTTTAAAAAGTAAGGTTTTATGTGTTTTCTATTGATAATAAATTAATATTTATTGCTATTTAATTTCAATTTATATTTTTTTTTAATCAATATTGATTTATTTTAAGACTTTTTGTGTTAAAGATAAGTTAAATTTTGCCATTGCTAAAACAAGCAATCCGCAGCACAATGATAATGAAAAAATTTAATGACAGTTTTGTGAACGAAGGGATAGATTGATGAAAAAAAAATGGATGTCTTGGGCTGCAGTATTGATGACAGCTTC
>JASLDB010000092.1 GCA_030151665.1 Neisseriaceae bacterium | reverse complement strand
TGCTACCAAAGCAAAAGCGGTATCAGATTATCAAGGCCATGCAGCAGCATTTAGAAACGGCAGATTTTCCAATATTTGAGATTAAATGAGGTGAGTCAAGATGCGGTGGAATCAAGAGAAATTAGTTGAGGTAACAGGTAAAAAAACTAAAGCAGCACAAGCACGGTGGTTTAAGCAAATATTGGGGGCACATGTTCCTGTAGATGCTGGTGGTGTTGTGATGTGCGATTCAGCATATGAGGCGCTATTGCATAAGCAATGTGGTTTGGTTACATATAGTATGCCCAGTATAGGGGTTCAAGTTGATAGCAAAGAACCAAAATTAAGATTAAAAAATTAGGATGAAACCATGGGGAGAAAACGTAAAGATAATAAATTACTGTCATTAAGCAGAATTTATCGCAAAAATAATCGCTACTATTTGTTTTGGAGTGAGCCTTTGGTGCACCCTGTATCAGGTAAGAAGTTAAAGTGGCACAGCTTATGCCATATTAATGATGGGATGCTAAGGGCTCGGAATTTGGCTGAGGAGATTGTATCGCACAATATTCGCAGCTTCGATGCGGGAGATATGCCGATTCATTTAAAAGAATATTATGCCTATCTACTCAAAAGGCGAGATAAGAAACGACCAAATGATGTGCAGAAGCTAAAAATGTTCTTAACAAGGAATCAGGATTTAAAAACATTAAGCGACAATCTGTTGCATGCATTTCACGAATTTAATGTAATAGATGTATTACCTAAGCACATTGCAGCATTTTTGGATTCAAAGGAGGATACGCCTAGAATGGCACAGGTGTATCGTTCCTACCTGTCAGATTTTTTTAAATATGCTTGCCGAAAAGGTTGGTGCCATTTGAATCCAGTCGAAAATGTCACTGTTGAAACACCTGAGAAACGGCAAGTATATTTAAATGATGCTGATTTCTTGAAAATACGGGATTGTTTATTGATTGATGTGAATGGCAATACAGTACCAACTGGATTAATGGCATTGGCCTTTGTGGATTTATGCTATCTAACAGCACAGCGCACAACGGAAATTCGTCTACTTAAAAGAGAGCAAATTAGGGAAGAGGGAATTTACTTCAAGCCAACCAAAACAGAAGGCAGTTCCAGTGCCGATGTGATTATTCCGATGACACCTGATATTCTACGAGCTTTAAAAAGCATCAGTGGGGCATACAGTATTGATAGCGATTATGTGATCCATACACAAAGCGGTGCTCCATTTTCAGCCAGTGGAATACGAAGTGCTTGGCGTCGGGCTTGTGAACGAGCAGGTATCGAGGGTGTCACGCTTAAAGATTTACGACCCAAAGCGATAACTGATGCGGCAAAACAAGGGTTCAAGCTTGAGCAAATTAGTGTAACAGCTGCACATACTGAATCGAAAACGACCAAAGGTTATATTAAGGATAAAGAAACGCCAGTTAGTGTCGTGATTTTAAATATCCCCAAAGAATAGCTTTTAATTGGTGGTAGGGATTTTTATTCTGATAGCACTATATTGGATTTAACTAGTGCATATTTTAACTATGCTAAAATCAATGTATAAAATTCGACGTGGTGAAGGCAATGACTATACAAAATCAGTTAGTAAACATTGATGAATTGAAAGCTAAAATTCATTCTTATCGCCCATTGCCAGAGCTGACATTGACCTCTTTGCAAGAAGCAATGAATTTGGAGTGGATTTACCATTCTAATGCCATTGAAGGTAATACATTAACAATCAATGAAACCAAAGTGATTCTAGAAGGCTTAACTGTTGGTCAAGGTAAAACACTTCGTGAGCACCTAGAGGTTATCAACCACCAAGAAGCAATTTTGTATATTCAGTCGTTGATTCAAAACAATGAGCTGTTGACTGAAAATATTATCAAAGAAACACATTACTTAGTTACCAAGAATACTGTTAAAGATGCAGGTTCGTATCGAACACAAAATGTTGTCATTAGCGGTGCATCGACTATACCGCCAAACCATATTAAGGTTCCTGAAGAAATGATGAAGTTGATGGAGCGATTTAATACTGAGTTCCAAGACTATCATCCTGTTATTCGAGCTGCACAGTTCTACAATGATTTTGTGAAAATTCATCCTTTTAGTGATGGTAATGGTCGAACCGGGCGATTGCTAAGTAATTTAATTTTGATGCAAGACGATTATTTACCAGTAATCATTCGTGCTGAAAACCGATTATCGTATTACGATGCTTTGGATATAGCTTGCTTAAAGCAAGATTACTCGAAGATTAATGAGTTACTCATTAAAGAAGAGTTAAGATCTTTGGAGAGGTATTTGGCAATTATCAATTAATTATTCGTTTTATGAAATGTAGCATTTATTTCTGCTGTTTGGGGAATGATCATACTTCTAATAAACGGAAGATGATACAAGCCAAAGCCTTATCGTTATTAGGTGTTGCATTCCGAAAGATATTAGAAGCTTTTAAGGACTATTTCTTATTAAACAGTATGTTAGTGGATATTTTTAGCTTGCATGGGGTGCAAGGGGTCGAAGGTTCGAATCCTTTCACTCCGACCATTATAAGACTTTGTTCTTATTAAAGAAATTGGTAGCTTCGGCTACCTTTTTTTATGCCTTCAAAAAACTGTTGTGGGAGTTTTGTGGGACACGTTTTCTTTAAGCTGTACGTTGTCTAATAATGGTTAGTGCGTTTAATTGCCTATTATCACTCTCTTTTACCCTGTTCGACATTTCAATCAAATGAGCAAGTTCAGGGGCAGAGTAGTGTGTTGTTACGCTTTTTGTTTTGTGGCCAAGTAAAAATTGCCTATCTTCAAACGGGACGCCAGCAATTCGCAACCGATGCCCAAAAGTGTGCTTTAGGTCATGGACGCGCATATGAGCAAATCCATCGTCAGCTTTCTTGCCCATACTTTCTTCATATGCCAAAGCAGCTCTTTTGGCAGCTTTACGCCAAGCGTGGTCATTCATTCTATTTAAGCAACGGTCAGCATAAGGGAAAACATAAACATGATGCTTACCACGTTGTGAATTAACGACAAATTTTGCTGTTTCATTCAATACGATTAAGCGCATTTCTTGATTCTTTACGCCGCCTTTGCCATTTCGACCACCAAAATTGGCTGGTATCACAAAAACACTGGTATTCAACTCAGGAACGAAAACTTCCCATTCCCATTGAAGCTGACAGACCTCTTGCTCTCGGCATCCGCAATTGACTTTAAACATAGCCATAACTTGCAAATGCTCAGGAACTCACTCATTAAAAATGATTGCTCTTTCCATGACATCGGGTAGGGCTGTCTAGCATCGGCTTGTTCATCAAGCTTGGAAATAAATGGCACTGTTTCAAGCCATGTCAAACCAAAGTCGTCACGCCATTTTCTTGCACATTTGCTTAAAATACGAATAACAAGTTCAATAGCCACATTGACTGTTCTATTTTTTACGCCATCTTTTTTTTTTCGATGTTGTATGTATTTTTGCATTGTGCCATCATGCAGTTTGTCCAATTGAACGTCACCAATGAATGGCATAAGCGACTTAAGCATAATGGCATCCAGTTCAGCGCTTGGCTTCTCTTGTACTTCCAATAGATGTTTGGTTGCGGCTTCCATAAAAGTGCGTTGTGGGCGCTTGTGGAAGTCGACAGCCCTATCTATTTCAGACATTAATTGAATCAAGATTGCTTCTGCTTCTTCCCTGTCGCCAGTAAAACAGCTTTGTCGAATCCTTGAGCCACGGTATTTCTTGTCGATGTGCCACGTTTCACCACGCTTAGTAATGCCTGTGAGTCTTTTTGCAGCCATGGTTTAACTCCTTTCGATTGGGTTGGCTGCTTATCGCTGCCTTTATTGTTGTTTTTATTTCGTGAATTTGCAAGCTGTTCTTGTGTTAGCTTGTCTATTAGCACATCGATTTCTGTACGATCAAATAAACTTGCATTCTCAAAAACAAAAGAAAGTGGTGTTAAGTGCGGCAAAAATCGTTCACGAAATATGCTCTCACTACAGCCACAATATTTAGCAGCCACGCCAACACGCATGAGCCTTGGTGTTAGTTCCATAATCCTTTACTCCATAAAAATACCCACCGCTAGGGTGGGTTTAATCATCTAATTTCACTAAAACGAGCCGCTTGCCACTTTGGCCACGACCTCGGCTCTGATACGTTGGTGTGCCGTAATAACGAATGGTATTAACTTTAACACCACGTCTTTGTGCCAATTCAGTAATTGTGCCCATGTCGACCATGTCATCACCACGGTATAGGGCATATTCTTTTTCCATGATTAATCCTTAATAAACACAATCCAATGTGTATCGCTTCGTTTGCCTGAAATATGGCCAAATAGCGGCTTTCTATCTGTCAGCTTTAAAATTTCATGCGTTGGAATTTGTATTTGATTCCATTTAAAAATCAGCGTGTGTCCTGTTTTTAAAACACGGAAACATTCAGCAAAGCCAGCTTTTAAATCATTGCGCCAGTTGTCTGTCAATATGCCGTACTTCTTCACTTGCCAGCCTGTATCACCGCCAACCTTAAGGTGGGGTGGGTCAAATACAACTAATGAGAAAGTGTTATCAGGAAACGGCATATTGCGAAAATCAGCTTGTACATCAGGTTCGATACTTAATATGCGATCATTTAACGGGTGTGTTTCGATTCGCTGGTCACAGAACACAACACGGTCGTCTGCTTTATCAAACCAAAACATGCGACTGCCACAGCACGGGTCGAGAATGAGTTGCTCTATCATGTGAAAACCTCATTTAATATTCGTTTACCAATCCATTTCATAACCGGCACCGCCATGCTATTGCCACAAGCTTTGTATCTTGGCGAATCTGTTGCTGGCTTTCCTTTATATGGCACTAAGGTATGATTATCAGGAAAGCCTTGTAACCGTTCGCACTCAAGTGGTGTTAATCTGCGAACTTGCGTGTTGAATGTAACAGCATGTCTATCTGCGCACGTTAAAGTCGGAGTGATATTCTCCATGTACAAACTTCGCACCTGGTCGTTATTTCCATCTCTGCCAATTGCTGCTGATTGTATTGAGTAAGCTACAACATTTTCAGCACCATTATTCCGACCAACAGTGAAAGCAGTATCTTTTGATACGCATGGGTCTTGTGTGCCATGGACTATAAAACTTTCTGATTCATAATCGATGCGTGAACCTGTACCAGTAGTTAGGCATTTACTGATTGGCTCTGCAATAATCGTTTCACTACCATGACCACAATCACCGCCAGCCGCTCTTATGGTTCCTGATTTGTCGACTTGCTCATATTGTCCAAAGCTTGATGCAGTAAAACTGGCAATGTTTTGCCCCTGTTTTTCGCTCTTCTCAAAATCCCCATACAAGCTTTTGGGCTCAAAAAGTATTTGGTCAGGTCTGAATCCTTGTCGAGCACTTGCCACAAGAAAGATTCTTTTGCGTCGTTGTGGCACTCCGAAATATTGAGCATCAAGACCACCAAGCGCTTGGCGTAACTTATTGAGTAGATTTTCAGCCTTAGCGGAACTGGCTTGATTAATGAATAAATAGCCGTGTTTTGGGTCGATT
>JASLDB010000086.1 GCA_030151665.1 Neisseriaceae bacterium | reverse complement strand
AGGCGACAGCAAACCCATGGAGACAACCATCGTCACCATTATTTGCCAAAAAAAACGCCATTGCTTTTGTAGCATATGCCCACAAACCTTATATTAAACTTGTCGCCACTATAAACCTTACCCCTAGGGCAATGTCAATGACTTTACCCATATTTAGGGTGCTATTTGCGGCAAATCAAAACAAATCATCTGCCAAACCATGAGCTTCATACCCAATAGCCATTGTTTCAATCATAAAATAATCAGCCAAAAACCATCAAAGCGTGAGCCCATTTCTAAGCCCACGCTTTGGTTTGATTTTTCTTTGTGGTTTCGTTATTTTGCTTGTGCAGCGGTAACCATCACCTCAACCAAAACATCTTCACGTGCCATATTCGCTTCTACAGCAGCACGAGCTGGGCTGTGGCCTAAAGGCATCCAAGCTTCCCATGCAGCATTGAATGCAGCAAAATCACGCTTTATGTCTTTAATCCAAATTTGGGCTGACAAAATACGGGTTTTATCGCTTTGACTAGCTGCCAATAATGCATCAATTTTGGCTAAGACTTCTTCGGTTTGTGCAGTTATATCAGCTGTTAAATCATTGGGTACTTGCCCTGAAATATAAACCAAACCCGCGTATTCCACACTAGCAGCCAATCTGGCTTGTGCATCATTGCGTTTAATATCCATGTTTTATCCTCTTAATCCTGTTAATGAAATGGGTGATGCTTTACTGTCTATTAATTGGCTCAATACCATGGCGCTACCTGCAGCCAAAGTAAAACCCAAGCTGCCATGTCCAATATTCAACCACAAATTATCATAAGCTGTTTTGCCCAAAATAGGCGGCCCTTTTGGTGTTGATGGGCGTAGGCCACTCCATGCCTCTGCCGTATCCACGTGTGCCAAATGGGGAAAGGTGTCTCGTACTATTTTTTTCAACGCCATGATTCGGTTGTTGCGTAGACCCGCATTGTCATAGCCAATGTCCACCATCGCCGCAATACGCAGGCGATCGGCTAACTTGGCATACACGGTTTTGTGCCCATAGTCAGTCACACTCATTTTGGGAACAATGCCATCTTGCTCGGGATAGGGCAATGTTAAGCTATACCCTTTTAAGCCCAATAATGGCACATCAATCCCCAGCGGTGCCAATAAAGCTTTACTGCCATTGCCAGCTGCAACAATAACCTCTTCACCATGTATCAAACCTTGTTGGGTTACCACGCCTGTAATTCGTTTGTCTTGCACCAATAAAGATTCAACTTGATGTGATAAGCGCAATTGAAATTGCTTGTGTTGCTGCAAATAACGCAATAGCTGTTGGCAAAACAAATAGCAGTCCGCAGTTTCATCATCAGGGGCATAGATAGCGCCCACCAATTGTGACTCAATCCCAGATAAAGAAGGTTCTAATGCCACCAATTCACGGGGGCTTAACACTTGCTGAAAATGACTGTCAATGGTTTCACTGGCTTTTTGAAAACTGTGCGCATCGCGATGAATAATCATTTTGCCTGTTTTTTGCCAAGCAAAATCACCAATATCCTGACTCTGGCGCCATGTATTCATGGTTTCTTGGCTGAGCAAAGACAATCGCAATGTATGGGCTGCATTGATTTTATTGGTGCGTCGACTGCAAGCCAGTGTGAATTTTGCCAACCACGACCATTGTGACAATGAAGGCTGAATTTTAAAATTCAACGGTGAATCAGCCTTACCCATCCAACGCAGCCCTTGCCAAGGCACGCCCGCATCTGCCAGTGGGGCAACATAGCGATAGCTTAGCTGCCCACCATTGGCAAAACTGGTTTGCATACCCGAATCACCACTGGATTCAATCAAAGTCACTGAATGGCCTGCTTTAATCAACGCATAAGCATTGCTTAAACCAATCACCCCAGCCCCAATAATCACCACATGCTTACTCATTGGCCACCACAATCATGGATTAATTGCTAAAAAACCATTAAACCGCGCTTTGCTAGGCAAAACAATTGAGTTTTTATCGCTAAGCTATAACTTTTGGTTAATACCTTTGAGCCGCTTTTCCAAATACCTTTGTAAAACATCGATGTAATTCTGTGCCAATTTTGACAAGGGTCGATCCGCACGATGCAAAACCGAAACCGTGAGATACAAAGGACTTTTTAAAGGATAAATCATACTTTCAGGCAAGGCATGGCTAGCAGAAAACATATCAGTAATGGTACAACCGAGCCCAACTTTCACGAATTCTGCAGCGGTATGATAGGTTTGGACACTGATTTGTGGTGGTGCAAAAGTGCGGTGCTCTGCAATCAATTTGGCCAAGGAGTCTGAACCTGGGCTAATCCAACGTTTAGCGTCAATGTCTTCTAATGCCACAGGGGATTGACATGGTTGACTATCAATATAGCACAATGGTGTTTTAGCCAAGGACAACACGCTCACTCCCCCTTCAATCACCAAATCATAGCCAATACCCATGTCCAAATCCCGTTGCAATAACAATTGCAGTAAGTCAGCAGTGTGATGTGTTCCAATGTTTAATCGCACTTCAGGATGCTGTTGCAAAAAAAGAGCAGACACATTCGGCACCAAACTCAAGCCCAAACTGGGTAAACAACCAATGGACAATTGCCCTTTGGGATTTTTAGACAAATTATCAGCCAAGGCCTTTAACCGATCTAAATCTTGGTGAATGGCTTTGGCTTCTTCAAATAATACCAAGGCCTCATCTGTGGGCAATAATTTGCCCCGAATACGCTGAAACAATGCAAAGCCCAAACGCATTTCTGCGTGCTTTAAGGCTTTACTGGCAGCAGGTTGGGAAATGTGTAAGACTTCGGCCGCTCGGGTTAGTGACCCACAAGTCATTACTGCATAAAATACTTCTAAGTGTCGTAGCTTCATATTGGGTACTCACAATCGTGATTTATTTTACCATGCGTAGCCCAGCCCAGCATCAAGCATAAAAAAAGCGCACCCAGATTACCTAGGTACGCCATAAACTGCTTTATTAAAAGCACAACAAGCAAATAACCATCACCCATCAAGCCAAATAAGTACCCAGCTCAATAAAGAGTTTAATCAAAACACTGTTGGCAATATCCACCAAAAATGCCCCCACCATGGGTACAATCAAAAATGCCTTGTGGGATGGCCCAAATGCCTTGGTCACGGTTTGCATATTGGCAATCGCCGTCGGTGTTGCCCCCATGCCAAAACCACAATGCCCAGCACTGATCACCACCGCATCATAATCTTGACCCATCATGCGAAAAGTCACAAAACACGCAAACAACACCATCATGATTGTTTGTACTGCAATAATTAGCAAAACAGGACCTGCCATGCTAGCCAATTGCCCCAGTTTTAATGACATCAACGCCATGGCCAAGAACAAAGACAATGCCACACTGCCCAACACATCTACAGTTGGTTCAAACACCTCATGTTTAAACACATGCGCCAAAATATTGCGGATAATCACCCCAACAAATAAGCACCACACAAATGTTGGCATTTGGTACACGGTATCCACAAATAAACTGCTAATGTAACCACCTGCCACAATACAAATGGCCAACATTGAAATGGTTTCCATGACATTATTGGCATTGATTTTTCGGGTGACTTCAGGTTGTTCAAATGCTTCCACAATCGTATCGCGCTCTTGTTGCGTGGTCACAGGTACTTTGACTTTTTTCAATAAATAACGTGCAACAGGTCCACCAATTAAACCACCCAATACCAAACCCATGGTCGCACAAGCCATTGCCAATTCCACTGCGCCAGCCAAACCATGTTTCTCTGCCAAGATAGGCCCCCATGCACCAGCATTACCGTGCCCGCCTGTTAAAGTAATAGAACCTGCAACCAAGCCGTACACGAACACGCAGAAGGACAACACCGGTTGGCAGGATCGCCCGAGCGACCCGCTGCTGGAAGCGCAGATGTTGTCGCGCCTGATGCTCAAGCTGGGCGGCAAG
>JASLDB010000071.1 GCA_030151665.1 Neisseriaceae bacterium | reverse complement strand
AAATCCACTTTAATTAATGACACCTTGGCCAAAATTACCGCACGTGATTTGAACCGAGCCAAAGAAGAGCCTGCACCTTACACCAGCATTGATGGTTTGGATCAATTGGACAAGGTGATTAATGTTGACCAAAGCCCTATCGGCAGAACCCCTCGCTCAAACCCTGCCACTTATACTGGCTTATTTACGCCCATTCGTGAGTTGTTTGCTGGTGTGCCATTGTCCCGTGAACGGGGCTACAGCGTGGGCCGTTTTAGTTTCAACGTCAAAGGTGGCCGTTGTGAAGCATGCCAAGGCGATGGCGTGTTAAAAGTGGAAATGCACTTTTTACCGGATGTGTATGTGCCTTGTGAAGTGTGCCACGGCAAACGCTACAACCGAGAAACCCTGGAAATTACTTTCAAAGGTAAAAACATCTCTGAAGTTTTGGATTTAACCATCGAAGATGCCCGAGAATTTTTTGACGCCGTACCAACCGTCTCTCGCAAACTACAAACCTTAATGGATGTAGGCTTGGGCTATGTGCGATTGGGTCAAAGTGCCACGACTTTATCAGGTGGTGAAGCTCAACGGGTCAAATTGGCTTTGGAATTGTCTAAACGCGACACAGGCAAAACCTTATACATTTTGGATGAACCAACCACAGGCTTACACTTTGCCGATATTGCCTTACTTTTGGAAGTGATTTACCGCTTAAAAGGCAAAGGCAATAGTATTGTGATTATTGAACACAATCTAGACGTCATTAAAACAGCCGATTATGTCATCGATTTAGGCCCAGAAGGTGGTGCTGGTGGTGGACAAATTATCGCTGAAGGCACTCCTGAAGATGTTGCCAAGTCGCCTAAGTCTTATACCGGCAAGTACTTAAAAGATGTCTTAGCCAATAGTCAAACCAAGGAAGACTAAACCCAATATACTGTTTACCAAAGCCATCACAAAAGCCACTGACATTCAGTGGCTTTTGTTGTTGGGCCAACCAGTCAATATTGACAACAGCATGAACCACCTTATTTTGACATCTTATATTTAAATACAGCTTTTTTGCTGATGCATTGCCAAACCCATTTAATCAAATCCTATCTCAATCTTTTTGAGCAATGTGGAGAAATTGAATAACATCAATGCGGTAACTGGCCTGTCTTTAACATTCAATATCTTTTTGAATACAATATTGACTGGTGTTTTGACGTTTAGTGTGAATAAATACAAAGATTATGCGCTTTTCAGGGTAGTCTAAATACCATCTTGATTCCCACTGAATCAATTAGTCGTTATAATAAGCGAATTGTGTGTATGGGTTAGATGGATTTATACCAAACACATTAAAACAATAGGCAACACAATGACCCATAAATCCTTAGGGCTTCCCCAATAACAAAAGGTGTATTTGTGAATAAAAAATTACTATTAATTTGTACCATTGCTGGTTTATTAACTGCCTGTTCAGTTGAGCGAGTATCCAATTTTCCTTCTTATAAATTGACAGTACAGCAAGGTAATCAAGTCAATGCTGATGCATTACGCCAATTGCAACCTGGCTTAACTGAAGTACAAGTGCAACAATTACTGGGCACACCTGCGTTGCGTGATCCATTTCATGCCAATCGTTGGGACTACACCTATGCAGTGACTCACAACGGTGTCCTTAAAGAACAAAAAAACCTAACACTTCATTTTAAAGATGGCGTATTGGCCACCATTACGGGTGATATCCCCAATGAAGAAGAAACCGAAGCATTAACCGATAAATATTAGGATGTAGGATGTCAAATCTGTTGAAAGTAGCCATTACTGGCGCAAATGGTCGCATGGGTCGTACATTGATTCAAGCGGTATTGCAACAAGAACATTGCCAATTGGTTGGTGCCATTGACCACCCAAGCTCTGATGCCATTGGCTTGGATGCTGGTTTCACCATTGGTCAAAAAACTGGCATTGCCATTACTTCAGATATCACAGAAGCATTAAAAGATGCTGATGTACTGATTGATTTCACCCACCCCAGTGTGACGTTGCCCAATATTGCTTATTGTGCTGAACATGGTATTAACATGATTATTGGTACAACAGGGTTTGATGATACTGGCAAAGCTGCCATTGCCGCAGCGAGCAATCAAATCGGTATTGTTTTTGCATCTAATTTTAGCGTGGGTGTGAATTTAACTTTCGCGTTATTGGATTTGACGTCTCGCGTCCTCAACGATGGCTACGACATTGAAATTTTAGAAGCCCATCACCGCCACAAAGTCGATGCGCCATCCGGCACCGCCTTAAGCATGGGGGAAGTCATTGCATCTGCATTGGGTCGTGATTTAAAAGAATGTGCTGTGTATGGTCGTGAAGGACAAACGGGTGCACGTGATCCCAAGACCATTGGTTTTGCTACTGTTCGTGCAGGCGATATCGTTGGTGAGCACACCGCCATGTTTGCCACCGATGGTGAACGTGTTGAAATCACCCACAAAGCGTCAAGCCGCATGACATTTGCAGCTGGTGCTGTTCGTGCAGCGACTTGGTTAGCATCACAAACCAATGGTCAATATGATATGCAAGATGTTTTGGGCTTGAAAAAGTTAATTGGTGCGTAATCTTGCTTAAAACCAAAACAGTTGCGTGGCTATTCGTTCTGATCACGCTACTGTGTTTGCTTGGTTGGTTTGCTTTGGATATCAATTTAGCGCAGCAAGATGCTTTTGAACAAGAGCTATTTTGGCAGTTGCGCCTGCCTCGATCCATTGCAGCACTGGCAGTGGGTGCCATCATGGCTTTGTGTGGTTTAACCATGCAAAGCCTTTTTCGCAATC
>JASLDB010000316.1 GCA_030151665.1 Neisseriaceae bacterium | reverse complement strand
ACTTGTGCTGTACCTGTTTTACCCCCCATGCTGTATTGCAAACCTTGGCCCACACGCCATGCTGTGCCACCTGGTCTTAATACATTAACCATGGCATTTTTGATGTATTCAAAATTGCTTTTGGAATAGGGCAAGGTGCGAGTGGGCGTGGGTTCAATAAGGGTTACTTTTTGTGCTTCATGGTTAATCAATTGTTGTACCAAATGGGGCTTAAAGACAATGCCATCATTGGCCAAAATGGCAGTAGCAAACGCCATTTGTAAGGGGGTGTAGGAATTATAGCCTTGACCAATACTGACTGATACCATATCTGCGCTGTGCCACTGGCGAGTAGACGGTTTGGATTTTTGAAAGCGTTTTTCTTTCCATTCACGAGAAGGCAAAATGCCACCATTTTCATGGCTTAAGTCAATACCTGTTGGGCTGCCTAATCCAAACTGAGCCAAAATTGGGCTGGCTTTGTCAATGCCCATTTCATAGCCGATTTTGTAGAAAAAGGTATCCGATGAAACTTGAATGGCACGTGATAAGTTCACAGTACCATGACCAAATCGTGATGGACCACGGAATTTGTGCGAAGAACCTGGAATACTCCAAGTGCCAGGAGCAGGAACCATGGTGCCTTGGTTAATCTGGCCACTTTCTAACATGGCCATGCCAATAAAGGGTTTAAAAACTGAGCCTGGTGGGTAAATACCTTGAATGGCACGATTGACCATTGGCCGTTTCCAGTTGGTATTGAGTTCGTTCCAAGTTTTACTATCAATGCCATCAATAAATAGGTTGGGGTCAAAGCTAGGTTTGGATACCAAGGCAAGAATGCCACCTGTTTTGGGATTGATGGCCACGATAGCGCCGCGTTTGTCTCCCATGGCTTCGTCTGCTTTTTGCTGCACACGAATATCCAATGACAGTTTTAATGTTTGACCCGCTTGGGGTTCAACATTATTCAATACTCGAACGACATTGCCCACAGAGTCTTTCTCAACCTCTTGTAAGCCAGGGATGCCATGCAACTGCTCTTCGTAATAACTTTCTAGACCCAGTTTACCAATGTGGGTGGTGCCTCGATACAGATTTTCCCGTTCATTTTCTTTTAAAATGGCTTGGTCTTTTTGGCTAATGCGGCCAATGTAGCCGATGATGTGTGATAGCAATGGACCATAAGGGTATTCGCGAAATGTTCGTGCATTGATTTCGACACCTTTGAATTGGTAAAGCTGAGCAGATAATTTACTGGCTTCTTCAATGCTAAGTTTTAATTTTAATGGAATATTTTCGTATTTTCTGCTTTCGGCACGAAATTTTTTAAATCGTTTTAAATCATCATCGCTGATGGAAACATAGGCAGACAATGCTTTGATGGTATCTTCAACAGATAAATCCAGCTCACTTGGAATCAATTCCAAAGAATAAGCAGGGTAATTGCGTGCCAAAACCACGCCATTGATGTCGGTAATTTCGCCACGAGTGGGTGGTGTTGGGATTAATGAGATTCGATTGCTGGTAGCGCGTAAGGCATAATCATCATGACGAATCACTTGTAAATAGTAAAACCGACCAATTAATATGCAAAAACAAACCGAAATCAAAAAAAAGGCGACAATCAAACGCAAAGGCAAATCCCTTTGCGATAAAGTTTCATGACCGGCGCCTTGTTGGTATTCTCGTTGAACTTTCATGTTTTAAGCGCGTTTGAATTGAATGATGAAAACCATTAGTTTATTAAAGATAGGCCAAATCAATGCTGCAATAAACGCTGCAAAAAAGGGTGCCCAACCAATAAATTGGTGGTAATAAAATAGACGCACTATGCTGATAATTGCTTGTATGCCAACAATGGCACCAAAAATTACCAAGGATTGTGTGCCATAACTATAATAGGTAATTTGTTTTTGTTGGCGCATAACAATGTAGCTTGTGAGACTATAAGCGAGGGCATATTGTCCCAATGGGGCATTTAAGCCCACATCCAAGATTAAACCAAGGGCGAATGCACACCCCAAGCCAACCATTCGAGGCTTGTTTATGAGCCAAAAAACCAAAACCAAAGCACTTAATTTGGGCACCCAAAAAAAATCGGCATCAGGTAAAGGAATTAAGTCAACAAGCAATGCAATGATAAAACTCATGAGAATAAATCTACGGGATACATTGCCGACAAAATCGTCCAAATTATTCATTTTGTGGTTTCTTCTAGTTGTCCCGTAGGCATATCAAGACTTTTGGGTGTTAATGGTAAGACCAAAACGAAACTGGTTTTATCAATCTTCGCCACTGGTACGGTTTCTGCTTTGTAGTAGGGTGAACCAACGCTGTGTTTGGCTGCAGCAACTTTGGCCACTGGAATACCTGCTGGATAGACATCATCCAATCCCGATGTCACCATCACATCATTGGGTTTTAAGTCGGCATCATTGGGCATGTAGCGTAATTCTAAACCTTGTGAATTGCCATACAATAATGTTCTAACACCAGTTCGTGTATTCATGACAGGAATGACTGCTTTATTGTGTGTAGGCACAATCACTTCAGCTGTGTATTTTTGCAAACTCACAATTTGTCCAATTAAGCCTTCTTGATCAACAACCGCTTGACCAAGTTTAAGGCCTGCATGGCTACCTTTGTTAATGAAAAATTTCCCAGCCAAAGGATCTTGTCCTACGGCAATAATTTCTGCCATGATGCCATCTTGGCGCTCTTCCAATTTAATTTGGTTAAGTGCTTTGATTTCATTTAATTCCAATAGCAAACCAGCACGGTCGTTGGCATCAGCTTGTAATTTTAGATTTTCTTGAACTAAAATTTCATTCTGTGTCTTGAGTTGCACTTGGTTGGTAATGTATAAATTAATATTGTCATACCAAACAACAGGTTGATTGGCCATCCATTGCATGGGGTAAAGTGCTTCACGCACAGTGTTTTTAAGTTGGCTAATCACACTTAAGCGATTATCCATTACCAATAAGGCAACCGCCACACTGCACAAGCAAACCAGCTTGGTGGCTGGTTTCATGTGTTTGTGGGTGAAGTCCAAAAATTGTTCTGCCATGGTCTAGCAAACCTACATAAAGATAGTTGTGTTATGGATTTGGAACGAAGATAGAATTTAATTTGCCAATCATATCCAAAGCACGACCTGAGCCACGCGCAACGCAAGTTAATGGCTCATCAGCAATCATAACAGGCAAGCCAGTTTCTTCTGCTAATAGACGGTCTAAATCACGGAGTAGTGCGCCACCACCTGTTAACACTAAACCACGGTCTGCGATGTCAGCACCCAACTCTGGAGGGGTTTGTTCCAAAGCGTTTTTAACTGCTTGAACAATTTGATTCAATGGTTCAGTCAAAGCTTCTAAAACTTCATTAGATGTAATGGTGAAAGAGCGTGGGATGCCTTCTGCTAAGTTGCGACCTTTAACCTCAATTTCGTGAACTTCAGCGCCTGGAAATGCAGTGCCAATGGCTTTTTTGATTTCTTCTGCTGTGGCTTCGCCAATTAACATACCGTAGTTGCGGCGAACATAATTGATAATGCCTTCATCAAATGCATCACCACCTACACGGATTGAATGAGAATAAACCAAGCCGCTCAATGAAATAACGCCCACTTCTGTGGTGCCACCACCAATATCAACAACCATAGAACCCATGGGTTCTTCGATAGGCAAACCTGCACCAATAGCGGCTGCCATGGGTTCTTCAATCAAATTAACTGAAGAGGCACCTGCTGCTAAGGCTGAATCACGAATGGCTTTGCGTTCTACTTGGGTTGAGCCACAAGGAACACAAATCACGATGCGAGGAGAAGCAGCAAAACGACTATTGGTCACTTGCTTAATGAAAGACTTTAACATTTTTTCCGTGACATTAAAGTCTGCAATCACACCATCTTTCATTGGGCGAATGGCTTGAATAGAGCCTGGTGTACGTCCTAGCATTTTTTTGGCTTCAGTGCCGACTGCTAAAATCGCGGTTTTATTGCCATTGGGGTCGTTTTGGATGGCAACAACAGAAGGTTCATCCAGTACGATGTCCTTGCCTTTGCTGCAAATTACTGTATTGGCCGTGCCCAAGTCAATGGCTAAGTCGTTTGAGAAATAACGTGTTAAAAAGCGAAACATCTGTTTTCCTAATGTATTTTTGAGGTTATTTGTAAATTAGCTTAAAAAATGCTGCTAGCAGTCTTATGGTTTTTGCATGATAACAGTCAAAACCAAACAAAGGCACAATCGCATATTGTTCTTGCCTGAAATAAGTTATAATTCTGTGCCATGAAACAGGCATTTTGTCACAGAAACGCAGTATGATACCTTAGATTATCGTATTTGCTAACCAATTTTTGAGGAAAAAAAATGGCTTTAACAAAAAATGACATTGAGAAATTAGCCAAACTTTCTCGCTTATCCCTAACGGATGACGAAATGAGCCAAACAATGGCTGATTTAAATAATATTTTTACCATGGTTGAGAAAATGCAAGCCTTAAACACTGATGGTGTTGAACCGATGAGTCATCCGCATGAGTTGGCTTTGCGTTTGCGTGAAGATGCCATTACCGAAGTGGATCAGCATGAGTATTACCAACAAATCGCCCCCGCTGTTTCAGACGATTTGTACTTGGTTCCCAAGGTTATTGAATAATCATTATTTAAATAGTCATTGTTATTTGGATAATTTAGGCATTATTGCCACATGATATAAGAATATTTTGTATATGAAAAATTTAACTGTAAAAACATGCAGTGACATGCTGCATAAAAAAGACATATCAGCGACTGAATTGGCGCAAGAGTACTTGTCAGTCATTTCGCAAAATAATGAGAAAACCAATGGTTTTATTCAACTCAATGCTGAAAAAACCTTATTAAGTGCAAAAAATGCCGATGCTTTATTACTTAATGGCCAAGCAACGCCATTAACAGGTGTTCCTTTGGCGGTTAAAGATTTGTTTTGCCATGAAGGCTGGCGCAGTGCTTGTTCTTCTAAAATGCTAGACAATTTTATTTCGCCTTATACCGCAACAGTGGTAAAAAAATTAGAACAAGCTGGTATGGTGACTTTGGGTCGAACCAATATGGATGAATTTGCCATGGGTTCGACAACCGAAAGCTCTATTGATGGCGCAACATTCAACCCTTGGAATGTTAATCATGTGCCTGGTGGCTCATCGGGTGGTTCTGCTGCGGTAATTGCGGCGCGGTTAAGCCCTGCAGCATTGGGCAGTGATACGGGGGGTTCTATTCGCCAACCGGCTTCTCATTGTGGCATTACAGGCTTAAAGCCAACGTATGGTACGGTATCTCGTTTTGGTATGATTGCTTATGCGTCTAGCTTTGACCAAGCCGGTCCAATGGCACAAACAGCAGAAGATTGTGCTTTATTATTAAATGCAATGGTGGGTTTTGATGAAAAAGACTCGACCAGTTTAGAACGTGATGTGGAAGACTATACTCGCGATTTGAATAAACCATTAGCGGGTTTAAAAGTAGGCTTGCCAAAAGAATATTTTGCCCAAGGATTGGATGCTGATGTGAGTCAGAGTATCGACAATGTGGTCAATACTTTAAAAGCACTGGGTGCGCAAATGATGGATGTTTCTTTGCCAAAAACAGAATTAACCATTCCAGCCTATTATGTATTGGCATCGGCTGAGGCCAGTACCAACTTGTCGCGCTTTGATGGTGTTCGTTATGGTTATCGCACAGAACACTATGATGGTTTGGATGAAATGTATCGCAAAAGCCGTTCAGAAGGTTTTGGTGAAGAGGTTAAACGCCGAATCATGATGGGTGCTTATGTTTTATCTCATGGTTATTACGATGCTTATTATTTAAAAGCACAAAAATTACGCCGTTTGGTGGCAGAGGATTTCCAAGCAGCATTCTCAGTATGTGACGTGATTTTAGGTCCAGTGGCACCAACTGCTGCACCCAAAATTGGTGAAAGTACGGATCCAGTACAAATGTATTTAAGCGATGTTTACACCACAAGCGCTAACTTGGCTGGTTTGCCAGCAATGAGCTTGCCAGCGGGCTTTGCTGCCAATGGTTTGCCTGTTGGTGTTCAATTGATTGGGGATTATTTTGCGGAAGCCAAATTATTGAATGTCGCGCATCAAATCCAATTAAACAGTGACTGGCATACGAAAACACCATTGTAAGCCACGCATCATTATTTAAAATTAAAGACATAGGAAGTCCAAGCATGAATTGGGAAACCGTTATTGGTCTTGAGGTGCATGTTCAACTCAATACCGCCTCTAAAATTTTCAGTGGTACATCAGCAGCATTTGGTGCTGTGCCAAACTCACATGCTAGTTTAGTTGAGCTGGCGATGCCAGGTGTATTGCCAGTAATGAATAAATCGGTCATTGAAAAAGCCATCAAATTAGGCTTGGCAATGAATTTTACGATCAATCAAAAAAACGTTTTTGACCGCAAAAACTACTTTTACCCTGATTTGCCAAAAGGCTACCAAATTAGCCAGATGGACAAGCCCATTGTTGAGCATGGTCAATTGGATATTGTGGTAGGTGATGTGGTTCGTACCATTAATGTGACCCGTGCACACATGGAAGAAGATGCTGGTAAGTCTGTGCATGAAGGCATGGCAGGGATGACCGGTATTGATTTAAATCGCGCTGGTACGCCATTGTTGGAAGTGGTTTCAGAG
The DNA here is from genome assembly GCA_030151665.1 of Neisseriaceae bacterium. Taxonomy (GTDB): domain Bacteria; phylum Pseudomonadota; class Gammaproteobacteria; order Burkholderiales; family Neisseriaceae; genus JASLFS01. Next base: position 344 of record JASLDB010000316.1, on the reverse strand, counting down.
CCTGAAATGCGCTCTGCTGCTGAAGCGGTGGCTTATGCCAAAGCATTGCATTCGTTGGTGACTTGGTTAGACATTTGTGATGGCAATATGGCAGAAGGCTCTTTCCGAATTGATGCCAATGTTTCCGTTCGCCCTGTTGGACAAGAAGAGTTTGGTACGCGTTGTGAAATCAAAAACTTGAATTCATTCCGCTTTTTAGAGCAAGCGATTAATTACGAAATTGAGCGTCAAATTGAATTGATTGAAGATGGCGGTAAAGTGATTCAACAAACACGGTTGTTTGATCCTGATAATGGTGAAACCCGTGCGATGCGCTCTAAAGAAGATGCACATGATTACCGTTA
>JASLDB010000136.1 GCA_030151665.1 Neisseriaceae bacterium | reverse complement strand
AAATCACAACAATAACCCGCTTACTGAAGTAAAAATACCATTGAATACGCAAATAAAAATGCTTGTGGCAGATTTACCAATACCATGCATGCCAAATTCAAAGTCATTCATGATTCACTGCCCATACTCAAAATAAGCGAAAAGCACTGGGTAGCGCTTTTCGCTTGAAATAGACTGCGTATATTTTTTAAAATTTCTTTTGAATCCCCAAACGAATTGTTCGGCCAGGTGCTGGAAAGTGAGAACGTGTAAGTGGGTCTAGATAGTATTGATCTGTGAGATTGGTTGCCACCAGTTCAATTTGCCAATCCTTTTGCCATTGGTAGTTTAACCAAGCATCAACCGTGGTGACTTTGCCCCAATGTACTGGAACATTCATCGGCCAAGCAGGTAAATCACCAAAATTTTTCTTACTATTGTCTTTTGAACCTGCATGATGCAATAAACGCATACCTAACTCAAGTTTTTCATCCAATAACCGTGTACCCAATGTTAAATTCAAGCTGTATTTTGGTGGTGTCATGTTGCGTAAATAACTATTGATAAAACCATCATCCACACAGCGATTAACAGATCCATGTATTGGGTCCATTTGCAAAGCCATGGAGCTATCACACACTTGGTTTTTTAAAAAATAAGAAGCACTGAAATCAGCAAAAAATCGACCATTATCATAGCGACTTTGTAATTCTATCCCTTCAACCGTTTGCTTTTCTGTATTGACCATCACAAAAGCTGGGGTGCGATCAATCACATTTTTAATCTCATTTTTAAACCAAGCAACCTTGATATCAGCATAACGATCTGCAGCTAACCACTGACTTAAATCATGGCTATAACCAATTTCCAAATTGGTCGATTTTTCAGGTTTTAACTGGTAAAAAGACAAAGGTGATGCAGAAAAACCCACGGTAGATTCGAACATACTGGGCATACGCTGAGTTTTGGCATAGCGAACATAGGCTTGTCCATTGTCACTAATACGGGCATTAGCAGACAAAACAGGTTGCCAACTGCCACTATTGCCTTGTTTTTGCACATCAGCAAAGCGCAATGAATCATTACCCAAACTGTCCATGCTTTCAACCAAGCGCACATCCTTTTGGCTTTTCACATGGTAACCATTTTGGGCAAATTCACCATTCATCAATGGATTGTCTTCTCGATAAAATCTGCCATCTTCTCTTGAAGTCCATGTGGTTTGACCTGCTCTGGCATGCAATGTATTGCCATCGATTTCACCAAAAGACAAATTGGGGTGATTGCGTTTACTGGTTTGATACGTCATAAAAGCTTGGCGAAAATCAGTGACACTAGTTGTGCCATTTTGCAGGCCATCTTTGGCTTTAACAAAATTTTGGTAAGCCGCTTGCACATCGTCAGGTGTTGGAACATAGTAATCAATGTCAAATCGGGTTGGGCTTTTTACCGCATATTTGCTGTTCTTGGCACGGCGTTGTTTGGCCAATTGTTCATCAAAACTAGAATAACCATTTTTACGTGCCCCTGCTTGAATACTCAACCAGTCATTGGCTTCCCAACGAAAATTAAAGTTCAAATCCCACTCTTTGCGCCAGCCTTCTCGTGGCGCCGAGCGATAAGGATTGTATGAATTTTTTTCTGGCAAATTGGCATCGGTATACCAATTGTCTTTTGAAGACAAGGTTTCGTGTTGGTAATGACCGCCAACCAATAAACTCAAACTGGGTGTTAAATCAAAGTGGTTACTGGCAGTCAAGCCCCATCGCTTGTCCTTCGAATGGGTTAATGAGGTATTGCGCAGTGTAAAACGCAAAGATTCTGGAATCTGACTGGTGCCAGCAAATGCTTCACGGGGTGAGCCTCCTGATGTGTGGGTATTCAAAGTCGTTTGGGTCATCCACAAATTGGCTTGCCAATTGATATATGGATTATCTGGATTCCATTTATGGGATAGATTCACTGCACTGGCTTTGACTTCACTGGTGGGCCATTGTGGAACTTTGTTCACCGCATATTGTTTTAAATAATCCACCAATTGTGCATTGGCATCGGGGTTATTCATCACCATTTCTAACCACGATTTATCTGCGGCCACCCTAGACGGCATAATTTCACCATACTCACCAAAAGAATGGCGTAAACCCAGTTGCAATTGGTGGTATGTATTGGGTTTCCAAGTGCCTTTTACCAAAAAAGACTGCATATCGGTTGATGTGTTGGGCACTTCTGCCCCTGGCCGATAAACTTCAGTTAAATGTTGGGTATAGTTGTTCCAGTAATTGGTGTCTTTTTGGTCAGTATCTTCATCGCTTTGGTAAAATTTTGCCCCATTTTTACCTGCAAAATGATTGCCTTTTTTGCGATAAGCATAAGCCGCTAACACATCAAAATCTTCCCATTTTTTGCCTACTGCCACCCGAAAAGCCTGATCATGACCCAAGCCATTTCGCCCTGCTGTTTTGGCTGTTTTCATTAAGTCATGATCAAAATTGCCATTAAAATCCACTTGACCATTTTGATTGACCAATACACCTTGTTGCATAGAAGGAAATCGTGGTTTAACAGCATTGTTACTGGCTTCTAGTTTGATATCAACACCAAAATCCTTGCCTTCTGCCACCACATCATCAATGCTCAGTGTCGATACCACCACCGCACCACCCACAGAACCATTTACATCCCGACTCAGACTAGGTCCCTTTTCAAGCGTAATGCCACCAACCAGCATCGGGTCAATGTAATTGCGATTATTCGCCCCATTGTAACCTCGCCACACTGTAACTGATTGCTCAGTACCATCAATGGTCAATGGCACACGACCTTGCCCTTGAATGCCACGAATATTGGGGTCTAAAGCGCCGCTGTTGCGAGCATCCCCCGTTTGCACTCCCACCATGCCTTTAAACACGTCAGCAGAAGTTGCCCCTTTGAATAAATCAATTTGTTTTTTGCCCGCATATACGGTTGACATGCTATTGTTATACACCTTACTTTGACCAATTTGGTCTCGCATATTGTGGCGGCTCCCTATCACCTCAACCGTACCCAAATCCACGCTATCAGGACTAGACATGGTGGAATGAACTGAGTTTATTGGGTTTTCAATGGCCATTTTTGGGGATGCTGCCACCACCGTGTATACCGAACCATTTTTTTGCACTTGCAATGATGTACCTTGCAACAATGTGTATAAGCCTTGCATCACATCGTATTGCCCAGACAAGCCTACACTGTGTTTATTTTGGGTTAATTGAGGCGAAAAAACAATGGTAATGCCACTCAATTGAGCAAAACGATTTAAATTACTGCTTAATTGCCCTGCACCAATTTGAAAATGTTGCTTGGCCTGTGCATAAATGGCGCAAGGTGCAAAGCCCAATGCCACCATCACTGCCCATGCAATGCCATTGATGTGTTGTTGACGCATAATATCCCTTTTGTACGTTGTTGTTGTATTAACTTAAACGAACAACTGAGCACAAGTCGCTCAACAAAAAATGCAATGAATTGATTTATTGATTATTTTATATTGATTTGACTAATATAATCGGTATAGTGTTTAACTTCAAATGGATAAAGCACTTGCAATGCCAATAAAGCTTCATCAGTATTGTCCAAGGGAAATACACCTGAAACCATCTTGCCTTGCATTTGGCTCTCATCAAATAACAAAACCCCTTTGTGATAAGGGCGCAAGGCTTTTAATACTTCACTTAGCGGCATATTATTGGCCAATAGCCTTTTTTGTTGCCAAGCCAATTTTTCTGTGGCATCAACATAATCAATAGTCGACAAGACTTTTGCGGTCAATGCAATGGTTTCATTGGACCGCAAAACCTGACAAGCCATAGGTTGCCCAACAATACACACCGACACTTTCGACTCCGCCACAATTACACGGCTTTGCCCCCGATTATCCGCCTGCACCGCAAAAATAGTCCCCAATGCCGTTGCCTCACCTTGAAGTGTTTCTACCCGCAATGGCCGGTTCTGGTCTTTTGCCACACTGACCCACATCTGCCCTTTTTGCAAAATAATGCGCCGCTCGTGATCTGCATATTGGATATCAATGGCAGATTCGCTGGCCAAAGTCACCACACTGCCATCGCTTAATGAAATGGTTTTGATTTCACCTGTTAAGCTGCGGTAATCAGCCAAAGCCCAATCCAACCACAAGGATTGTTTTGCCAACCCCAGCGCCACCGCACACAGCAAAACAGATGCCAACCGACCTTTGTATTGCGCATAAAATTTTTTGCCCACCGCAAATGGATTCTGGTGTTCGGTTAGAGCTTGAGTGTCTTGCAAAATAGCGGCGGTATCAGGAAGAGAAGCGACATGGTGAATTGCCGCAATGCGCTGCCAAGCCAATTGATGCCGTTCATCTACTTGTAGCCACTGTTGCAATGCTTCGCAACAAGCACAATCTATGCCCTGCTCTTCACAATGCAATAACCAATCAATAGCAGTTTGAATGTGTTGCTCAGTTGGCTGATGGGATTGCTTGGGCCGATCAAGTTCGCTCAACAATCAGCCCAATCATGACAAAAATGATAACAATGCATTAAGCACTGACTTAAATCTCGCTTGACAGTGGCAATCGAAATCGACAGTTGTGTCGCAATATCAGCTTGTTTACACCCATCAAAATAATACAAAGCAAAAATGTTTTGTTCTCTTTGACTTCGCTGTGACAAGGTTTTGGATACATTGCTCAAGGTTTCAATCGCACTCATGTGCATTTCTAAATCCACACTTTGCACTGTTTCTTGTACAACCGCCAAATAATCCCAATAATGTTTTTCAATGGCATCACGGCGAATTTTATCAATAAACAATTGCTTAGATATGATTTTTAAGAGTGTACGGGGAGATTGCTGGATATTTAAGGCTCGTGCTGTCACAGATACCATTACTTTAACAAAAGTGTCATGGCTGATGTCTTCAGCAAGATGGTGATTACCCGTTTGATAATGCAATAAGCCCAATAGCCAACTGGCGTGTTGGCGATAAAAAGAATCCCATTGCTGCACATCCATTTTGGTGATACTGGTGGTCATAACAAATAATCTTAATGATAATTATTTTCATTATATTCAATAGTCGCTATTTAACAAAGCTTTATTTTAGAAATGTGTATTTTGCTTAAGTAATACCGCCACCGCCATTACATTTGTAAAACTTAAATTCATATTGATTATTTATTTCACACCTTCACTTTCTGTATTGAATAAATCACTTGGTATATCTATTAAAGAATCTCCACAATTACTAATTAGGTTATAACTATTACCAGACTTAATATCTGCACTTTGATACGCTGTAGAAATCCTAGAATTCTTATCCCACCCCGTAACAGAACTATTTCTCTCCAAAGAAAGTCTTTCGGACTTAACCAAGTAAACACCAATGCCTTTTTTTTGTAACTCCTGGTAACTTGGTAATTTAGTTTTATCACGGGCAAAGTATTGAATAACTGATTCTTTTAATATGGAATTATTCTTATCTTTTAAATCATAGACAGGGTTACTACCAACGCCTTCAAAAGAAGTAAAATCAATAAAATCATCAATAAGAACAATATGACTATTAAAACTCTCCAAAAAATGCTTTTCATCAAATGCATGTTCTTTGGAAAAAATTAAAGTGGTATTTTGATTATTAAAAACATCAGTCAAACCCCATTTATTATTTTTATCTAAAGCATGCGCTTTGATTTCTTCATTGCTTAGCCCATTATTCGATATATATATTCGACATGCACTTCTTCTTTTGCAATCTAAATCAGTTTCAGGGAGATACCCACCATTAACATGTTGACTCGGTACTTGATTCAAAAAAAACCTTTCATATATTTGAATATTAAATTTAACTCTCGCCAGTGCACGTCGTTTAAATAAATCTTCAGTCGTATAGTATTTCTTGTCTCGCCAACAATAGCCTGCCAAATTTTTCGCCTCATACTCTTCAAGGCTCACTCCATCAGGCTTTGGTGTTATCGCTTTTTTATACCACTCGTCATCCGATGTTGATTTTTTCACAGGCTTGCTCTTTTGTGATTTAGTCTCATTAGACTGTTGGTCATCTTTTACCTTGAAATAAAAAAGACTCGCAGTGACTAAGCCACCGATTAAAAAAATGCATGCAATTAATTTTTTATTCAACACAATCAAAACAATATCCTTGTTATGAATTCAAATGGCTATCATCATGCGTGTTACTCTCATGAGAAGACGATAATCCATTGTCAATTTCACTATTCAACGGATTCAATCGGTTAATAAGCCTTTCAAGCAAGTAAACACTCCACCAAGACAAGCCACCTGCCATAAAACACAGGGCAATTCCTGTCGAAAGCAAAAGCGCTTGACTGGACAATATCGTTTCCACAATCATGGTCAAAACAATAATCACCAATGCTTCACCACCAATCCGGACAGCATTTTTGCCTTGCGTCTGGCGAATCACAATATACAAAACACCCAAAGTTTGTGGGATACCAATCAAGCACATCACTATCGTGGTCAAAACCAGAGCCATGTGAAAATCGTAGCCAGAGCCCAGTGCCATAGCACTGAAAAACATCACCAATATTGACGTAAATGCCATGATAACCATACCAGCGAAAATGGGGTGCAATCGCTTGATGCTTGCACCACTTTCATCGGTACCAATAACCACCCAAAGTGTGGATGTGGATTTTGCCAATTTATTCTCTAACCAGACAATCACACAGCATGGCAATACACCAAACAAAAAACCACTTAGGGCACTCATTTTGATGGCTACTAAGGCATCATATTCTTCGATACGGTATAACAACACCGCAAAAACAAGTGTGGTAATAAACCATGCTTCCCCTAGTATCCAACGCCATTTTTGCCTAGACACACGTCGACAGAATAAGTACCCCATGCTGATACATTGCGGCAAAGAAACGATTAAAAAACCAATACTGCTGTACAACACCAGATTAATAAAATAAAGAAGAATCGCAGACAGAAAGTTACTTTCTAAATTGATTCCAAATGCTAAAGCACGCCACTGAAAGGCAATACCAATACCCGTCATCAAAACTGACACCAACATGGCATTGAGTAGTCCAATGCCTATATAGCCATAAAATGGTAACCGTTTGGTGTTTTTCATTTTGCCCTTGTTTGTTATGTATTGCCTTATTTTTGCTGGTATTGTCTTGCGTGATTTGATTGACTATTGTTATTGTCCATTAAAGCATCGGCCACGGTTTGAACAGGCACTTGCCCGATAGCAAAGGCTTTTTTAATTTCCAATTGATCGCCTGCTTGGGCAAAATGACTTTGCAGCTTGGCCAATATCTTGCCATGTTGGATTTTATTTAATGAATTTAGCATATCTTATAGTGCAGCAATATTGTTTTGTTGCAATTACTTTAATAAAAACTACACATTGTTTTTTTGTCCACGCAACAAGGCTTTTTCTTGGGCTTTGGCCTTGGCAAATTCGGATAATTTTAATTGGGTGTTTTGAACAATGGCGGTGATAACCAAAGTAGTGCCGCGATTAATTGATTAAAGGCATTAGTTTTGAATTGTTACTCAAAAACAGCAATACGCTGCTCAATGTGGACACACTCTTTCACAATAATCAGTGCAACGATGCAATGATTTTTCAATCATCAATCAATCTGTTTTTTTAAGCGCCAACCAACACACAATCGAACCCAAACAAACTATCGCTGCTCCTTGCCAAAAGGCATTTGACAACGGAATGGCCAAAAAACTGGCACTCAAAAATGCCGAAATCACAGGAATAAAATAAGAAGCCCCTGCCAAAAATGTCACATTGCCATGCAGTAAACCAATATTCCATGCCGCATAACCCAAACCCATCGCCAATGCAGTTAAAATTAGTACCCCAATCGATGTCCAGTTCACCACCCAGGCCACAGGCTCAGTCGCCCAAAATTGCCCCCACAAAAAAACTGCCACCAGCATAAAATACCAAGTAATGCCGTTATTGCCATGACCTATTTTTGCCGTCACAGTGCAATAAGCCGCCCAAATAAATGCCCCCAACAAAGCCAAACCATAACTGACTGGGTTATTTGCCATGTTATTGACCATATCTTGCCAATGAAAACCCGTATCCGCAGCCAAAATCCAAACAATACCCATAATCGACAAGGCAAAACCTGGTATCACCCATGCTGTGCATGTTTGCCGATTAAACACAATAGCAGATACAATGGTTAGCGTGGGCCACAAGTAATTAATCATCCCCACTTCAACGGCTTGCCTGTGGCTACTTGCCAAACCAATCGACAAACTCAAACACACCTCATATGCCACAAATAATACCGTGCCCCAACACAAATAGGCCCGAGAAAAACGCCGTAAATCTGGAAAACCCACACTAAAATACAATATCACTGCTGCCAAACTATAAATCATCGCGGCACCTGCCACCGCGCCAAAATAAGCACTGACCGCTCGCACCAAACCCACAATGGCACTCCACATCACAATCGCGCTTAAACCAATCAAGGTGGCTTTGTTTTTTTGCATATTGAACCTATTTTCTATTCACCCATTCGCCACGATGAGCCTGAGCCCATTACTTACTAAGCTATTTTAACCAGGCTATCTTAAAGCGCTTGATTTATTTGGGTCAATGCGACCTTGCTAATCAGCTCAAATCACTTCAATAGCTTATGTTTCACAACCCAAAAGCAAATAAGCCAGAATCAATGGCCTGTGCCGTATTGAGTGATACCTTTAAACAAGTTTCACCATGTGATTCAAGCCATTAAAAAACAAAACACCACCATGTGCATTGTGCAAATGGTGGTGTTTTTCAATGAAATTCAATGGGATGGACTATTGCCCTGCCACAAAATTTTGCACCAATTTTTCTTCCAGCAAAATATGTTCCTCACCCGAAGCTTGTTCAAAACCAATCACATAGCGACCATTGGAATAAACCAATTCGCCATTGTCCATCAAGGTGTAAGTCAAAACCCCTTTTTTCAAGCAGCTTATTTCACCATCAGGTGTTCTTTTCATCAGTTGCCAATCCGTGGGTACAATACCTGGATTGGCCAAACCCAATTGTTTATTGCGTTCTAATGTTTCTTTCACCTGAATAAGATTGCCCTCAATAAACAAATCTTCTTCTGATTTATTGACTTTTTTGGCAGGATTCCGACCACCTGTACTGGTTTTCAAAGATTGCCCAGCATATCGCTGTGTAAAGAAATCCAACCAACCCACAATCGCCGCTGTAATTTTGGCTGGTGCCAAGATTAAATCCTTGAATGTATTTTTCTTTTCCTTGGGTTCTTTGTCTTTAGATGATGGGCGTTGCAAGAAGTACAAATGACCATTTTGATCAATACTGGGTTTCGAAAAATGAAAATCTGGGTTTGCCACCACGGTTTCAACTTCACCAGTCGCAAAATTCAAACAGCAAATTTCACGTGACATCAAATCCACCATGTATTCTGACTCATCATAAGCCATGCCATGGCTATCGTAATACAATAAATCAGGCTGTTTAGGGTCAACAAATGGATTATTATCTATCGAACCGCCTTCGGTAATTTCATAATGATCCGCACAATCAATGCCCACCACAGCCAAATGCTGCTCACGCTCATGCGGATAACTCACGGATAAAATCAAGCGATTGTGGTACGCATCCAATGCCATGGCATGAATGTGGTAATTGGGTTGACGTAAAATCAAACCTTCTTCAAATGAAGAAGATAAGGTTTTTTTATAAATGGCACAGCCACTGCCCAAAGCAGCACTGTAAATTAAAGTATCGTGGTCAACCAAAACCATCGCAGTTGGGGCAATGTGTTCTTGTTCCCACATTTGCTCTTCTTGCTCAACACCCATAAACCGCGCACCAGTGCCCTGTGTTTTCCATTCTTTTTTGCGGTAGATTTGCATCAAATTGGCTCGGTATTGCTCTATGGCTTGGCAAGAAACCGCTACCGTTCGCTCAGGTTGCTGCCACCAAATCTTCTTTTCAAACAAATACAATAAATTGGCCATCTAACACATCCCTTAATTAAAATACATTACAAGGCGGTTTTATTAAAAACCACCTCGCTCTATTCTATCGGCATTATTATACGCAAAATAATTGAATTATCTAAATTTTTATGGATAGCATGTTGTTAATGTAACCAAAATGATTCAAGCCACCATCCATTATTTTACTAATCCATTCTCGCTAAGCTATCGCGCACATGCATTAATGCAAAACCCAATAAATTTTGCCCTTGCCATTTGGCTGGCAAATGAATATCGCGATTATCCTCTGCCATACCAACACCCCAAATAGTATCCACAGGACTGGCTTCAATTAACACAGCATTACCGGTTGCCAATAAAAAGGTTTTTAAATCCATATGCTGGCTAAATTTATAATAATTGCCTGCAATCACAATATCTAAGCACCATTTTTGCCAAACATCGGCATCAAAATTGGCAATTTTTCGACCCAAGGCTTTCGCTTCTTTTGCTGTCTTGGCTTGTAAAATCGCCTTATGCATCACCATGTCTTCGAACAAAACGGCTTTTTGTGCCATCATCCAATGTTCAGCAGTTAAATAATCAATACCATCAACCACAAAAGGATGACCATCCCACCATTGGCTCATGCACCACTTACCCACCGCTTCATGCTTAGCGGTGTGCCCCCAAAATTCAATAGCATGATCAATCTCTCCAGTTTGGCTGTTTTGCAATAGCCAAGCAATATCATAGCGTGGGGCATCTATTAAACCTATTTTCTGTATCAAAGTAGCAATCGCCATATTATTCCCTTTATCCATTATTTAATCTTAAAACTGTGGCACCACTGTCCACATTGCATCACGCTCAATAAACTACTGACAAGCCAAATCGTTGCCAAGTCACCGTATCTTGACGAAATACTTGCTCAACCACAATGGTAAACCATCAAAACTCCCCTCATCAGGAAAAATCAGCACAGGGGTGATACAAGATAGCTCATCTTGTTCAGTCAACATATGCCAATACCTATCATTGCCAATACAATCAAGCCCTTCATTAATAGGATATAAACTGCCCCAAGCATAAGCCAATGCCTTTTCATTATAGAGCCAGCCTTGCGCAGGCACCATGCACTCTAAATAATGGGCTTCCTTGACAAGCACATTTTGCTCGCACCATTCAAGGGAATGCCATCAATACCCAACATCAAAATCGTAATGGAATAACCACGAATATCCGTTATGACCGTTTTGACAGGATGCCGATTTAAACTCAATTATTCAAATTAGCACGACTGCTCCTTAAAAGCACATCGTCATAAAATATAATACATTACTGATACAGGCTTATTGTTATCCGATAAATCGCTTATGTGGCTTTTTGTTTCAGCAAAAATAATGGTGCTTAGAATAATGAAATGACCATTATTTTAATCATTCATCGACACATCATCATGCAAATAATAAGTATCCACTATGCAAAATAATGTTCTGATTATTCATATACATGAATAATATCAATCCATAAATTTTAAAATAGTTATAAGCGTGTAAATAAAAAGTATTTATTAGATAAATAATTGAGGCATTTTTTAACCAAATCTAACAAAAAAAGCATTAATTTCCAGAATTATGTACCATTATTTTACTTAATATAAATAATAACTTTAACAATTAAACAAAATAAATATCATAAAATAAATTCATTATGAATAACAAAAAGAAATTAAATGTAAATAATAAGAATAGTACATCATTTTTATTTTAATATAATTCACTAGCTTACATAAAATATTATTCATTTATAAATTATAAAAAAATAAAAGCAAGCGAATTGTTATTACAAATAACATTAATTTAAATGCAAAATAAATATTAACATGTGGGATTTGAGATTAATTGAATTTTTACTGTCAGCTCATTCATGGGTGAATAATCCTTGGAAAATACAGTCATGATGTCATGAATAACAATAAAAATATTGAAAATGGTCAATCACCATTTCAATCCATCAATCTCAAATTATTTATTCTCTTTCACATCAAATAATCTGGGGAGCCATTTTAAATGAGCCAATTTTTAATCAGCGGTAATGAAGTTAAAATTATCAGGAAAAAACTAAACTTGAATCAACTGGATTTCTGGCAAGACATTGGTGTCACCCAATCAGCAGGTTCTCGTTATGAGCGTGGCAATACCAATATGCCAAGCCAAATATGTGAACTGATTCGCATCCGTTATATTGAAAAACTACCTTTAGAATATGTCAAAGGTGAATATGTACAAGTGGCTTTAGCCTTACAAGCTAAAGACATCGCATTATATCAATCCTTAAAACGAATCGTACAAAATAGATTATTAACCACTCATATTTAATCAATCCCCAATACGAGAAATACCATGAAGAACATAGCGGGTTATTTTAACGACTCCAACTCGCTACAGCTTCTTACACCTAACACCATTTACTACCCTCTTTTTTGCAAACGTCTCTTTTCGCCACTCCCTGCCTAATGTCATCAAAAAACCGCTATAATTAAGCTTTACTAAACAAAAAGCCAAACCATGGAAGCTTTGACACTGCCAGCATTATTATTAATTGGTTTTTTGGGTGGCGTGCATTGTGTTGGCATGTGCGGTGGATTGAGTTCTGCTTTTATCTTACAAATTCCTGCCAACATGAAGCGTTGGCCCATGATTTTGCTACTCAATACTGGGCGCATTGCTAGCTATGTCTTAATGGGTGCGTTATTGGGGGCGGTCAGTCATTTGGGCATCGGCTTAGACCAGACCCAAACGGTTCAACAAGCCTTGTTTGTTGTCGCCAATCTTATTTTAATCATGATGGGGCTGTATTTAGCTGGTTTTTCAAAAGGTATTTTAAAAATTGAAGCCTTGGGTAAACCCATTTGGCGCAAGCTCAACCCATTATTAAATCGACTTTTGCCCATTCGTTCTTATACAGGCAGTTTTCTAGCAGGGGCATTATGGGGTTGGTTGCCATGTGGCTTGGTTTACAGTGCCGCATCATACAGTTTGATGTCTGGCTCCATGAGCCAAGGTGCACTCATTATGTTAGCCTTTGGCTTGGGCACACTCCCCAATTTATTGTTAATCGGCTTTGTTGCCAATATTGTGAAGAATTTTATGCAAAAACGCTGGGTTCGAATCACAATGGGCAGCTTGGTCATGCTGATTGCCATTGTTCAATTGTTTTTATTTTTCTTTGCTCATTAGGATTTACATGAAAATTACCACTTGGAACGTCAACTCACTCAATGTTCGCCTCCCCCATGTTATTAAATGGTTAAGCGAAAACCCTGTTGATGTCTTGGCGCTGCAAGAACTCAAACTAGACCAAGACAAATTTCCTGCTGAAGCCTTTGCCGAAATTGGCTATCATGCCGTTTGGTCTGGTCAAAAAACTTACAATGGTGTTGCGTTGATTAGTAAATTACCCGCCACCGATATCAGCCTAGGAATGCCAGATTTAGAAGACCCACAGCGCCGAGTGATTGCCGCAACTTTTGGTGATATTCGCGTGGTTGATGTGTATTGCGTCAATGGCGAAGCTGTAGACAGTGAAAAATATGCTTACAAAGAAGCTTGGTTTGCCGCACTCACAAGTAAAATGAAGCAAGAACTGGCCACGCATGAAAATGTGGTGTTATTGGGCGACTTTAATATTGCACCTGATGATTTGGATGTCTATGATCCAGTGAAATGGGATGGCAAAATATTGTGCTCAGCTGCAGAGCGAACTTGGTTAAAAAATCTATTGGATTTGGGTTTGAGTGATTCATTTCGCCACCTTTACCCAGAAGCAGTTGCCTACACATGGTGGGACTATCGCATGAATATGTTCCGTCGCAAACTGGGCTTACGCATTGACTTAATTTTGGTCACTTCTGGTTTATTGGCAAAAGCCCAAGATGTCAGTGTAGATGAAGACACCCGAGCTTGGGAGCGTCCTAGCGACCATGCCCCAGTGACCATCACATTGGCCTAATCCCGCTTATCTTTGTATCAAAGCCCCTTTTTGGGGCTTTTTTTGTGTCTTTCACATCAATATTGACCAGAATACAAGCAAATTGTAACAGTCTGTAACCATTTCCCAAGGTGACAATATGCTGTCGATATAATGGCGACCAGTTGGTCTGTCAATTAATGCGACCAACATCAAAACCACTTTTTAAGATGATACACAATATGGCTTACCAATTCCCCACCCAATATTTATACCAAGAACACAGCTTTCGCGATCCATGGCACATTGGTAAATTTGCTGCCCGTTGGTTATTGGCTAAGCCTTATATTCAATGTTTTGAATCATTTATTAATCAGCATGCTAAATTAAAAAACATTTTTAAACACAATCAAAACCTGAGCTACACTTTGCTCAAAAAATACGCTGACAAAAGTTTAACAAACAAACAAAAACATGCCTTGATTCTCCATGATTGGCAAAACATGCTGGTATTGCTATCGCGAATTGACCCCAAGCAAACCTTGCTGCAAAATCAACCATTGGTCTTGGCCGATATTTTGGATGATTATGTTGCCACCTTTGTCTTTAACCCCATTTGCTGTGAAGAAGGTTTTTGGAGCGTTGCCCTGGCTCAAAAAAGCACCAATCAACGCATTTACCAATGCACATTTGTCATGTTAAACCAACACGATTTATTGATTGCATCAATGCAAGGCCCCAAAGCAGAAGAAAATGTCGATTTAGCGAAATTAACCAAGGTATTTTTTGGCTTGCGTCCGCATTACTTATTGATCCAAATTCTGCGTGAATTTGCACAAAACATTGGTATCCAAAATATTTATGGCATCCCTTACGCCAAGCAAATTCGCACTCGTCTTTACCGCAACAAAGTCAAATTTGACTACGATGCCTTTTGGCAAGATTGTGGCGGACAATGGGCTAAAAATAATTACTACCAATTGTCTATGCACGACACCCGCAAAGACATGGCAGACATTGCCAGCAAAAAACGCTCAATGTACAAAAAGCGTTATGCCATGTTAGATACATTGGCCACCGATATCGCCCACCACATCAATCAAGCACAAGACAAACACCTTGCAGCTTAATACTGCATACCCATAACCAATATTGACAAACATGGGTTAATGAAGTGCACCATCCAAACCATTTTGTCATTAATGGTTTTCGTCACTCCACAACCATGGTGCGATGGGATGCTCTTGCCGCCATAAACCCAATTTATTTTTTCGAGCCATCTGCTCTGCTTGAATGTATTCGGGATTGCTTTGGCTAAAAATAGAACGCCACACATTGCCTTGTTCAATCATGGTTTTAGTCACATCTTGCCAACATAAACAATCCATATAGGCATTCATGTGAGCTTTGGGGTGATTGGTAGGAAAACAAGAACACATTAACGAGGTGTACACTGTTGCGACCACATAATCTGCTTGGCTAGTATCATGCACATCCAATCGAACCCGATCACCCAACACCAAAGCCAATGCTTCTTTGGCTTCCCGACCAAAATTTTGTGTCAATTTTGGTGCCTCAGCTTGGTACAATTTAACTGTTATGGTTCGTTTTGCATCATTTTCACAGGTAAACGTATCCCCAGTCATCACCGCCCTCACCCGACAATCCATGTTCTGAGCCTGTACGCAAGCCAAAGACATCAAAAACACAAAACATGCTATCCATTTTTTCATGATAATTTATCCTGAGTAGGTGATATGATTTTATCAGCCATTTTCATGTTATTCGTTTTTATATCAATGCTTTTTGATTATCGATTTGATGTGCAATAAATGCAATCTTCTCATGATCCAGACAATTACTTAAGAAATATACTGAATTTCAATATATTGCACCATATGCTTAAATTCATTTTCTAAAGAAAACAGGCTGCGATATCGCAGCCTGTTTGATTTTTCTCGTGTTATTTCCAATCTTTGGAAATGATTTTTTTGGTTTCTTTGGTACCAAATTGCTTACGAGCACTGATATAAAATACCAAGCCCAATAACATCCACGTGCCAAAGATTAACCATTCGCTGGTATTCAATGCAGATGGGCTAAAAGGCATGTACATATAGATTAAGCCTGCACTACATACTGAGGCAATAATGCCCACCATGGTGCCATTGGCTACTTTAAATGGGCGAGGCATATTGGGTTCACGACGGCGCAATACCAAGAATGAAATACACACCATAAAATAAGCAATCACAATGCCCAGACTACCCGCATTCACAAACCACAACAAGGCTTTTCGACCCAATAAAGGGGCAAAGAAAGTTGCAATACCAATGAGGAAAATCGCATTGACTGGTGTTTTGTGTTTTGGATGTACCTTGCCCAAAAACGCTGGCAACATTTTGGCATGAGCCAAAGCATGAATCGCACGACTACCACCAATGAAGAAAGCATTCCAACTGGTCACAATCCCTGCTAAACCAGCCAACACCATCACTTTGGCTGCCCAATGACTATGAAATACAGCTTCCATGGCTTGTGGTGTGGTCAAAATATCAGCATTCATCACATGAGCTGGCAATGCATAACTCACCCCAAAAATAATCGCACAGTAAAAGACCATGGCAGCCAATACGGAGATAATCAATAGTTTGCCGATTGATTTGGCTGGCAAATTGATTTCAGAGGCGGTTTGGGGAATCACATCAAAACCCACAAACATAAACGGCACCATCATCACAACTGGTAGCATACCAGCCAATAAAGGATCAAATGGACTGTCTTTAATCGGTGTTTCATTAAAGAAAGGCATTAAATTGGCTTCATTGCCTTGTATGCCAGATGCCAAAACAAAAGCAGCACCAATAACCACAATCACCAATGTCACCAAGGTTTGGAAAATACTGGCACCTTGAATACCATAGTAGTTCAACATCACCACCAAGGCAGTGCCTGCCATGCCCACCATGGCCCAGGTCAAATACACATCCCAACCTGCCACATTCCATAAATAAATGGCTTGGTAATTGGGAATCAGGTTATCCAATACCGTTGGCAATGCCACGGCCTCAAATGCCACAACCGAGATATAGCCCAAAATCAATGACCACGTACACAAATACGCTGCCGAATGCCCAAGTGCCCGATAAGTAAACACTTGAGCACCACCTTCTTGTGGCATGGCTGCAGCCAATTCTGCATACGCCAGACCGATAAAGATAATCACCACGCTGCCCAAAGCCATGGCAATAATAGCGCCAAAGCTACCAGCAGAAATAATCCACTCTCCTGTGAGGACAATCCAGCCCCACCCAATCATGGCACCAAATGCCAATGCCAATACCTCTTTACTGCCGAGGACTTTGGCAAAATTACCGTTTTCCGACATCTTCATTCTCCTTTGGTATTTGGGTCATCTATTAATTTATTAATTAACTGATGGCGTATTTTTTCTTCTATTTTTTGACAATGTAATATTGTTCTTTTTGGGGTAACGCACTTTTACATTAGCGCTTTTTTGCTAATAAAGCAAAGAATTTAATGTAATGTAGTTTACCAATTTACTCAATATCAATGCCAAAATACTGCCATTTTATGCTAATAAACCATTATATTAATAAGAAATTTTTTTTAATACACCCCCTAAAAAAAACAAAAATAGGGTGTATTTTAATTATATCGACAGCCGAAATTTAAGTTTCGCATAGCAAAACTATGATTTATTAATGACATTTAATTATTAAATAGTTCATACCCCCTCCAAACCAATAGACCATTTTATCGGCTGATTTTTTTTATTGCACAGCAAAAATGAATGGTGATTTCTATTTTTCATTAACAATATAATTAGCCAAAGAAAAGCGATTTTCTAACCAAAAAAATGCAGCCCATAAAGGGCTGCATTTTGTAGAGTAATCATCAATAATGGTAATTAATCTTCAAATAAAGCTGTTCCATACACCAATAATTCTTGCATACTGACATTTTGGCGTTGTGGTGCTAAATCAGCGGTTTGCATTTTCACATTGGCAATGGTTTTGGCTCCCATGGCTGCGGCTTGGGCTTTCATGCGTAAAATAGACTCTCGACGACCCAAATCCACCATGTCCTCATAAGAACGAACACGGCCACCAAAAAACAAGCGAAACGAAGCTATCCATTGTTTAAAATGACCACAAGACATGACTGTCGCACCTGATACCAATACGCCATTGACTGCTTGTTGACATTCTGGTGAGACCTCATCAGCCAATAAAATAATATGAGCCAACTCTTGCTCACGCACTTCAATGTCTTTGCGATGGTTATCGGTGATAATTTGCCCAATGATACCCGTAATGACCAAGCTTAAAATGGCAACAATTAGAAACCACATGGCTTATGCTTTCCGAACCAAAACCACCGCAGTACCATAAGCCAAAATTTCTGATGCACCCGCAGCGATATTGGCTGTACTAAAGCGAACATTGACAATGGCATTTGCCCCCATGCGCGCAGCTTCGCGCTTCATACGCTCAACAGCCTCTTGACGTGACTCTTCCAATAGTTCGGTATACCCTCTTAATTCACCACCAACAATATTTTTCAAACCCGCCATAATGTCACGGCCAGCATGTTTCGCACGCACAGTACTGCCTTGTACCAACCCCATGTGTGTTTGAACGGTAAAACCAGGAATGCTCTCAATATTACTTAACAAAATATCCATGTGCTTAATCTTTCATAATCCGTTATGATATTGGCAAAATACTTCGCCATATTTGATAAACCATTTCATAAGAGGGTCATCCATGTTAGCCATTTTAGGCGGCAGTGAATTATTGCAACTGCCCGCATTCCAAATTCAGCAACGCCGGATTATTCGAACGCCATACGGCCAACCCTCTAGCCCCGTTATTTTCACACAAGTTGGGCACACACCGTTACTTTTTTTAATCCGACACGGTTATGGTCGCTATTTAAACCCCAATGAAATTAATTACCGTGCCAACATCTGTGCTTTACAAGAAGCAGGTGCAAAACACATCATTGCTGTTTCAACTGTGTATGGCCTACACCCAGACATGAGTGCTGAGCATTTGGTTGCCCCACATGACATTATTGATTATACCAGTGGCCGTGCCCATACTTTTTATGAAAACAGTGACAACCCCTTTGTGCACACACCCTTTGATGAACCCTATAGCCATGATTTGCGTTCACGCATCACTCATGCTTTTGAACAACTGAAGATTCCTTACCATCACCAAGCAGTCTATGCTGCTGTCAATGGCCCAAGACTGCCTAGCCAAGCTGAAGCCATGCGTTATAAGCATGATGGTGCTGACATCTTGGGCATGACTGGCATGCCTGAGGCCATCTTGGCACGTGAAAAAGGCATACACTACGCCCATGTTTGTGCCGTGATGCAAAGTTTACCTTTGGCCAACAACACCATCAGCGCACAAGATGCCCACCAACAAAATTTAGCAGATATTCAAAAACTACTCGCTCACTTGGCTCAATAGCCTCCAAAACAGCCCCTTTTTGGGGCTGTTTTTCAATCAATCTTAACTTTTTATTGCAATGGCTCCATTCAATTACCCATTAATAATTTTTAGATTCCCATGGCCAAAAACCAGTATACACGCTATATATTCTCGCTTATTGATAATTATTCACACCTTATCTATGCTGCATTGCAAAATATAAAGTATTGATTTTTATTAACTAAATTAAACAAACAAGCTATGCAAATGCTTTTTTCTTTGTTAGAGTAAATACGACGTTGAAAAATCAACGCATAAAAAAGCAAGTCTACAAAATAGAGAAAACCCAAAAATAACAATATTGCAATGCCCCTTACAATACTGGAGAAACTTGAAGGAGAAGGTATGAAGCAATTATGGCTGGCAAGCGCCATCCTCACCCCACTGCTGTTGTCTGGCTGTGGGGGTAGTTCACAAGCATCAGGTAGCAATACCGCATCCGTTGCCAGTGATCAGTCCAATGGTAAATCCCTCAATATTTACAATTGGTCTGATTATGTTGACCCCAAAACTGTCGCGGATTTTGGTACTGCCAATGGTGTCACCATTAACTATGGCTACTACGATAGCAATGAAACCTTAGAAGCCAAAATCCTAACTGGCAAATCAGGTTATGACTTGGTGGTGCCAACCATTGGCTTTGTTGGACGGCAACTCAAAGCTGGTGCTTATGAAAAATTGGACAAAAGCAAGATTCCCAATTACAAAAACATCAATCCTGCCCTATTAGAAAAGATGGCAACAGTAGACAAAGGCAATGCTTATGCAGTGCCTTATTTTTGGGGAGCGAATACCATTGGCATTAATGTTGATAAGGTTAAGCAAGCCCTAGGAAGCGATAAACTACCTGATAATGAATGGGATTTAATTTTTAATCCTGAATACGCCAAAAAATTGCAAAACTGTGGTATCAGCATTTTAGACAGTCAATATGAAGTGGTGCCCATTGCCATGCATTACGCAGGCAAAGACCCCATGAGTAATAATCGTGCTGACTTGGATGCTGCATTTAACACATTAAAAAAAGTACGTCCTTTTATCAAACGCTTTAGTTCATCTGGCTATATTGATGACATGGCAAGAGGGGATTTGTGTGTGGTCTTGGGCTATGGGGGCGATATGCACATTGCCAAGCGCCGTGCACAAGAAGCCAAAAATGGCATTAATTTGAAAATTTTAGCGCCCAAAAATGGCATGGGCATTTGGCTAGATTCGTTGGTCATCCCCAAAGGGGCTCAAAACATTGAAATGGCTTATGCTTATATCAATAATACCTTAGACCCCAAAGTAGCCGCAGCCAATGGCGACTTTGTTAGCTTTGCCCCAGGCAGCGATGCCGCCAAGCAATACATGAAACCTGAATTTGTGAACGATCCATCAATTTTCCCAACAGGCGAAATTCTAGCCAAAAGCTTTATGTTAGTACAAAAAGACCCTGATACCGTGAAATACAGTGTCCGAAAATGGCAAGAACTCAAAACCGCTAAATAGTCCTTTTAGCAAACCAAAACTGGATACAACCCATTTAACCATTATTCATTTAAAACTTCCGCATGATTTAAATCACGTGGAAGTTTTGCACTTGGATATTAACCCTTACTTTGCAGCTTTTACACTAAAACTGTGTGTGACTTCACAAGCCTTGCTTAACATAATAGAAGCCGAACAGTATTTTTCTGCTGACAAGGCAACGGCTTTGGCAACAGCGTCTTCTTTTAAACCTTGTCCATACACATCAAAATGCACGTGAATTTTTGTGAATACTTTGGGCTCAGTATCCGCACGTTCGGCACTGACACTGGCGATACAATCATCAATATTTTGACGCTGTTTTTTGATAATATTCACAACATCAATACTAGAACATCCTGCAATGCCCAGTAACAATAACTCCATGGGTCGAACACCACGATTATGACCACCAGCAGCAGGTGCGCCATCCATCACCACACTGTGACCACTTTCGGTATTGCCTAAAAAACAAATGCCATCTACCCACTGTGCCGATACCTTCATGCTTCATCCTTGCTTGTGATTGGTTATAAAACAACAATAATACCGCCTTCATCACCGTAAACATAGCCGCTCACGTCAAAATTGCCTAGCCCAAATTCACCGGATCATTATTCATGGCGTCACCTAGCATTCACCCATGGCAAAACCTGATTATCAATATACAAAGCAATGTATGGGTCTGATGACAATATACAGACATAAAAACATGTTACCCAAATGATTTAATAGCAATAGACAA
Organism: Neisseriaceae bacterium; assembly: GCA_030151665.1. Lineage (GTDB taxonomy): Bacteria > Pseudomonadota > Gammaproteobacteria > Burkholderiales > Neisseriaceae > JASLFS01. The sequence continues at coordinate 2,914 of JASLDB010000136.1, read as the reverse complement.
TTGTCTTCTCTTAGAAAAAGAGCATGTTTTAAGTAAATCAAAGCCATTTCGCCTGTCAAGACAAATCATGGGTTGAGGTTGTCATTGCCCTATAAATCTAGGAGAATGTTTTTTTACTTTTCATTCCACGAAAAATTAACATGGCATCGACATGTCCCAGACTTGAGCATGGACATGCTAAGCCCCGATTAATAAGCTACTTAACAGATGTGAATACAAGATGATTTTTTCTAAATTTGGTCAAAAATTTGCTCAAAATTCAGGTATTTCTACCTTGATGCAAGACTTGAATGATGGATTGCGAACACCCGGTGCCATCATGTTAGGCGGTGGTAATCCTGCCCACATTCCCCAAATGGATGCGTACTTCCAGCAATTACTCAGCGACATGATTGCCAATGGCTCTCTGACCGAAACCTTGTGCAATTATGATGGACCACAAGGCAAAGACACCATGTTAAAGGCCTTGGCTGCAACACTAAAAGCCCAATTAGGTTGGGATATTAGCGAAAAGAATATTGCCCTGACCAATGGTAGCCAAAGTGCCTTTTTTTATCTGTTTAATTTATTGGCAGGTCGCTTTGAAAATGGTGTTACCCGAAAAGTCTTATTCCCACTGGCTCCTGAATACGTAGGCTATGCAGACTCAGGCCTTGATGATGATTTATTCGTTGCCAATAAACCCCAAATTGAATACTTAACCGATGGGCAATTTAAATACCGTGTCGATTTCGAAACCTTAAATATCACCGATGATATTGGGGTGATTTGTGTATCACGCCCAACCAATCCCACTGGCAATGTTATTACAGATGAAGAAGTCGCCCACTTGGATCAATTGGCCAAAGCACATAATATTCCTTTGCTCATTGACAATGCCTATGGCGTTCCCTTCCCTGGCATTATTTTTAGTGAAGCCACACCCATTTGGAATGACAATATTATTTTGTCCATGAGCCTGTCTAAATTAGGCTTACCGGGCACTCGCTGCGGTATTATCATTGCCAATGAAGAAGTGATTACAGCCGTCAGCAATGTTAATGGCATTATCAGCTTAGCACCTGGTGGCATTGGCCCTGCCATGGCATTGGAAATGCTACAACGTGATGATTTATTGAGTTTATCTAAAAATGTCATCGGCCCATTTTACAAACAACGCGTAGAAGATGTGATTGCCATTATTCGCCGCTATATCCCCGAAGAACAATGCTTAATTCACAAACCTGAAGGTGCTATTTTCTTGTGGTTATGGTTCCAAAATTTGCCCATTAGCAGTTTAGAACTTTACCAAAGACTCAAAAAACGGGGTGTATTGATGGTACCTGGGCAGTATTTTTCCCTGGTATTGAAGAAAGTTGGCCTCACGCCAAGCAATGTATGCGCATGAACTATGTGCCTGAGCCTGAAAAAATTGAAAAAGGCATTGCTATTTTGGCGGAAGAGTTGGCTTTGGTTTACCAAAACACCCCAGCCTAATGGCCTTCAATAAAAAAGGTGACAAGTTAAATTGTCACCTTTTTTCAATAACCCTGACCCAACACCATTGGTCACAGCAAGCAACGTCAAAAACAATATTAGATTGCATTTTCATTAAAAAAATCAATTCAATAAAATAAAAAAACATCTCTTCTAAAAATACCCATGAATTTTATGAGGTCGGCCTTGTCAAAGCCCAATATGCTCGAATGACATCTGTGTCTTCACTTGAGCATCTTGTTTAACAAGTTCTATCCCATTTACCATAGAAAGAGATTTTATTCATGGCGCAATCTCAAACCGATATTCAAAAAAGAAGTGATGAAAAACGTGGTGTTAAAGTCAAATCGTTTAAGTTATCTATTCTCACCATTCAATTAATCGAACAAATGGCCAAAGAGCATGGCATTGCCCAAAATGCCTTGATTACTGAAGCTGTTGAATACTATGCTCAGGCACCAAATATCAAAAAATAATTTATTGATTAGACCCAACCCATAGCACAGCTTGAGCAGCCATCATCATTTTCTTGTCGCTATCATAAGCAATAGATGGTGAGCCATATAAGGTATAACCTGTGTTAATGGCTTCTGAAACACGACGACAAAATGTTGAATCATCGGGTCCTGTAATTAATCTGTAAATGGGCAAACCATTGGGTGGTAAATTCATGTTTATTCCTTATTTAGCATCAAAGCTATATGGCTTCATTTTACAATTACATTTTTAAACAGCTTTAAAACGACTCGTGGCATCTTGGTAATCATAGTGTGCTAATTCCGCACCACGATGATAAGTGTGATTCAAAAATTGCTGCTCTGCTTCTAAATCACTTTCTGCAATTTCACACCACCAATGCTTATTGGCTCCCTCGCTACCATTGTGCCAACGATAACCTCGATCTTTGAGTGCATCTTTCACCTCAAATGGTGCACCAAATGCTCGAACAAACACCGTGCGAGCTTTGGCACTTTGCCACAGTTGAGTAAGCGCATCATTTTGTAAATGGAACAACCAAGCCATTGCCAAACAATCGACACTGGCACGGTGCCCTTCATAAAACCAACCCAACTGCAATAATAAGTATTCTAATTTTCGGCTCTCAAAACCCAAACCACCCCAATCAATGCCATTGGCAGAACATGCCCACGGCAAATGTTTTAAGCTGGGGAAACGACGCTCAAAAAAAGGACGATCAAATTTGGCATTGTGTGCCACCACAAGTGGGGCATTGGCTAACCACCTTGCCACCAAAGTATCATCAATCTTTTGACCTGCAACTTTATCATCTGTAATGCCTGTTAAGTTCACCACAAATGCTGGGATGGGTTTATGAGGATCTTCATACAAACTCACCACATCCACAATACGGGTAATTTTACCTATCGAAGGGCTGTACATGACTTTAACCATGCCCAGTTCAATAATGGCTTCGATG